>JAITHR010000229.1 GCA_031279895.1 Spirochaetaceae bacterium | reverse complement strand
TATACGTTTGGTTTCGCGGCTGTTCTCCCGCCACATAGGGGCGGAGCGCCCGCGTCCGGTCATTCCAATAGGTACTCATAGAATCAAAGATACCAAACAGCCCCCCCTCTGTACAGCCGGCGGCGCCGGTTTCAAACATGGCCGCCTGTTGTTTCAAATTGGTGCAACACCCCGCCGGCGGCGGGAGGCACAGCATGGCCGCCTGTTGTTTCCGAGTAGTGCAACACCCTGTCCGGTTACTTTACCTGCACTGCTTAGGCGCGGCTACGCTTCGCGCAGCCTCCGGCTGTTTGTGCGTTGTTGTGCGCGGTAAGGGGCGGCGCGTGGTTCGGGGCGCGTGGCATGACGCTTATGAAACCGCCGGCGGCTGCGGAGACGGCTGTAAGTCTTTTATTCATAGAGAGTTATAGACACGTCTCCCCGCTTTGGAGACAGGGAATTCCGTCACAGAATTCCGTAAGATCGTGACAGAATTCCGTAAGACCGTCGCAGAATTCCGTAAGATCGTGACAGAATTCCGTAACTCCGTCACAGAATTCCGTAAGACCGTCGCAGAATTCCGTAAGACCGTCACAGAATTCCGTCATTCCGTCACAGAATTCCGTAAGATCGTGACAGAATTCCGTAACTCCGTCACAGAATTCCGTAAGACCGTCACGGAATTCCGTAAGACCGTGACAGAATTCCGTAAGACCGTCACAGAATTCCGTCATTCCGTCACGGAATTCCGTAAGATCGTCACGGAATTCCGTAAGACCGTGACAGAATTCCGTAAGACCGTCACGGAATTCCGTAAGATCGTCACGGAATTCCGTAAGACCGTCACGGAATTCCCGCCCGCCGAAACAGGGAGCAGTGTGTCCAAAACGGAACCCCCGCTTGCCAAGGCAAAACCCCCTGTCCCCAAGGCGGAACCCCCTCCCGCCAAAGCGCGGGCTTGCACCTCCGTCGTAAAGGTGCGCACCTCCATGACGCGGATCCGGATCTCCACGACGCGGGCAGTAATCCTTCTTATAGAAGAAACAATTCTCTCCGCTTTGGCAGCCTCCGGCTGTTTCATAAGCTTCCTGATACCGCGGCAAAGCGGACTGAGACCGCTTAGAGCCGCGGCGTAGTACGCGGCGGGGCGTGGTTCGGAGCGCGTGGCGGGAAGCTTATGAAACAGCCGGAGGCTGCGGAGACGGTGGCGGACAGGGGGGGATGGGTGTATAATGGAAAGAGGAACGGGATACGAACCTATACCAACAACCCTATTTTTAAGGAGGCATTCATGGGTGAATCTTTTGACTTTACCATTGAGGAGCTGGGGAACCGGAATATCAAATCCCCTATCGAACTTTCAAACGTACAGGGCGATTTCATTGCCAATTACGTTACGGACAGTCATTTTATCCGCCGGAGCGCGGAAGTGGTTTTGGGGGAGCAGACGACCCTTACGAAGGGCGAGGTCTTCGAGTGCGCGGGGCCGCGGGAGATGATCTATTTTATGCCCTCTTACGTGCACGCGGGCATTGTAAGCTGCGGGGGCCTCTGCCCGGGCATTAACGACGTTATCCGCGCCATCGTCCGGTGCCTGTGGTACCGCTACGGCGTGCGCCGGATTACCGGCATCCGCTACGGGTACAAGGGGTTCCTGCCGGAATACCAGTACCAGCCCCGCGCGCTTAACCCCGATAACGTTGACAGCATCCACAAACTGGGGGGGACTTTTCTGGGGAGCGCCCGGGGCGGCGGCAAAGAGGTCGGTAAAATCGTTGACGCGATGGAGCAGCTTAACCTCAATATGCTCTTTACCATAGGCGGCGACGGAACCCAGCGCGGGTCACTGGACATCGCCGAGGAGATAAGCAAGCGCCACCTCAAGATCGCGATGGTGGGGATACCCAAGACGGTGGACAACGACTTCGCGTTCATCCAGAAGTCTTTCGGCTTTGATACGGCGGTAACGAAGGCGGTGGACGCGGTGGCCGCGGCGCACATGGAGGCGAACTCGCAGATTAACGGCATCGGCCTTGTCAAGCTCATGGGGCGGGAATCCGGTTTTATCGCGGCGCATACTGCCCTTGCGAGCCACGAGGTAAACTTCGTGCTTATACCGGAGGTGCCTTTCAACCTTGAAGGTCCCAACGGATTTTTCCACCACCTTGAGGAGCGGCTTAAGAACCGGAAACACGCGGTTATCGTGGTGGCCGAAGGCGCCATGCAGGATCAGCTTATTAAGAAGGTCGAGACCGACGCCGGCGGAAACGTCAAGATGGCCGACGTGGGGACCTACCTGCGGGACCGGATACAGCAATACTTTGACGAGCGCAAAATGGAAATCAACCTTAAATACATTGACCCCAGCTATATTATCCGTTCCGCGCCGGCGGAGCCCGGGGATTCCATCTATTGCGAGCGTCTGGGCAACGCGGCGGCTCACGCGGCGATGGCCGGGAAAACAAAGGTCATCATCGGCCTCGTGCATAACGAGTTCGTGCACCTTCCCATGAAAGCGGCGATTTCCGAGCGCAGCCACGTTGACCCTGAGGGCAACCTCTGGCGGGATACGCTCGACGCGACCCACCAGCCGACCCTTATGGTAAACCAGTTCGAACAGCCTCCGGCTGCTTCAGTAGGGCCGCCTGTTGCTTCTTAATGGTGCAACACCGTGTCCGGTGAGCGGGCTTGCACGGACCAGGCGCGGCTACGCTTCGCGCAGCCTCCGGCTGCTTCATAAAGCGTCGTGATGGCGCGGCAAAGCGGACGTTGCCTGCTAACAGGCGCGGCACGGGAGGCTGTTTAAAACAGCCGGAGGCTGCCGCCAGCGGCGGAGGCACAAAAGCTTCCCGATACCGCGGCAAAGCAGTTGCAGTCCGCTTTGAGCCGCTTTGCGGGAAGCCGTTTAAAACAGCCGGAGGCTGTGATGTTGAAAACGTATTGCGCAGTAGGCGCGGTCAATTGCGATCTCGACGACAGGGAATTGGCGGACCTTTTTTCCGAAGCGTTCGTGCGCGCCGAGGCGGATTGCGGCGCCAAAGGCCGGGTGCTCGTACTGCCGCCGGACGGAACGAGAGCGCACTCCAAAGCGGGGTATTTGACGGACATCCTGTGTACGGATTTTGGTAGCAGGGTCGGCGCGGTGATGCCCGCTTTGGGTACGCACAGCCCCATGACCGAACCGGAGATTCGCAGGATGTTCCCCCGCACGCCGCCTGAAAAGTTCCGCGTTCACAACTGGCGGAAGGACGTGGCGCGGATAGGAGAGGTGGAAGCCGACTGGGTTGCGGAGGCTTCGGAAGGCGCGGTGCGCTATGAGTGGCCCGTGCAGGTCAATAACGCCCTCATACGCGGCGGGTATTCCCTTATCGTTTCCCTAGGGCAGGTGGTGCCGCATGAAGTTGCGGGCATGGCCAACCACGCCAAGAATATCTTTGTGGGAACCGGCGGCAAGGAGGCCATTGATAAAAGCCATTTTCTGGGCGCCTCCTACGGCATGGAGCGGATGATGGGGAAGGTAGACACGCCGGTACGGGCGCTCTTTGACGAGGGGATGCGCCGGTTTGAGCGTCTTTTCCCGCCGATACTCTGGGTGTTGACGGTTATAGGCGTCCGAACCGACGGGGAAGCGGCGGCAACAGGGTCATCCCGCGGCTCCCTTGCGGTGCGGGGGCTGTATATCGGCTTTGGCAGGGACTGTTTTGAGAAGGCGGCGCGGCTCTCCCAAGAGGTAAACATTACGCGCCTTGCGGAACCGATAGGGAAGGCGGTGGTTTTTCTTGACCCCACGGAGTACCGTACCACGTGGCTGGGGAACAAGGCGGTTTACCGTACCAGAATGGCGATGGCCGAAGGCGGGGAGCTTGTGATACTCGCGCCGGGGCTTGAGCGCTTCGGGGAAGACGCGGGCAATGACGCGCTTATCCGTGCGCACGGCTACAGGCCGGCGCGGGTTATTAAAGAGAAACTTTCCAGCGACGCGGAACTCTCCGGTAATCTAAGCGCGGCGGCGCACCTTATCCACGGATCAAGCGAGGGGCGTTTTCTTGTCCGCTATTGTCCGGGGGGCGGGGTCAGCCGAGCGGAGATTGAGGCCGTAGGGTACGAGTGGGGTAATCTGGATGAGGCGCTTTCCCGTTACGAGGGGCTTCGCGCAGGCTGGAACGCCACGCCCTCCGGGGAGCGGGTCTTTTTTATTCCCAACCCGGCACTGGGCCTCTGGTCTTTTTTCTAAACAGCCTCCGGCTGTTTCAAAAGCTTCAGGCGGCGCGATTGATTCAAAGCGGGCGTTGTCTGATTAGGGCGCTAAACAAGAAGCCGTTTAAAACCGCCGGAGGCGGCGGAGCGCGGCAAAGTGAGCGTTGTCTGATTAGGGGCGCTAAGCAAGAAGCTGTTTGAAACCGCCGGAGGCGGTTATTGGAAGCGGGCGAGGCGGAAGCCGAATTCACTGCTTCGCAGCGAGGGGGTGCTTCCTACCCGATAGGCTGACCGCAGGCTTTGGGCGCTCTTGTTCCAGCTTCCGCCCCGAAGAACCCGATGGGTGCCTGAGGGTGCGCCTAACGGGTCAATCTGGGTTATGCCGCCGCTGTAGCCGCCGTACCAGTCCCAGCACCACTCGAACACGTTGCCGTGCATATCATACAGGCTCCAGGGGTTAGGCGGGAAACTCCCGACTTTCGAGGTGCTTTGACGGGCGTGGTCTTTCCCGTCGTAATTCGCCTGGGTGGGGATGATGCTGCTGCCCGTATAAAACGGCGTGGCAGTTCCGGCGCGGCAGGCGTATTCCCATTCGGCTTCAGTGGGCAGCCGATACCCGTTGGCGTTCCAGTTCGCCGATATGGTCCACTTATTGTTATCAAACTCGTTGTTGTTATTTATGTCGTTTCTGGCTTTATTGATCATATACACCGGCGTAAGGCCCTCTTGAGAGCTCCGCTTGTTGCAGTATTCTATGGCGTCGTACCAGCTCACACATTCGACCGGCAGGCCCTCGCCCTTGAAGTTGCTGGGATTGGTTCCCATAAGCGCCTCGTATTCGTCTTGGGTAACCAGATATTTCCCTATATAAAAGTTGGTGAGTTTTACCGGATGTTGGTTTTCGTTGTCATGCCGCTCAAGCTCCGAAAGGGGGCTGCCCATGATGAAGGTGCCGCCCTTGATAAAAACGAGGGTGCCGACTGTCGCGGCTGTTGCCTTTGCCGGATGGGGTGCGCCGCTGCTTTGGGTCGAAGGGGCGTGGGCGGCAAAGGGACGCGCCACCGGCTGCTCGGAGAGCAGAAGCCCCTGTTTGGCCGCTTCTTTGAGCCAATGAATAGCCGCGGTATAGTCGTTGAGCCGTTCGTACAAAAGGCCCAGCTCGTATTGGGAGCGGTAATCCCCTTTCTGGGCGCTCTTTTCCAGCTGCGGTATCTTTTCTTTGCCGGTCTGTTTCCATTTTTCGATAACGTCCCCCATAAGGGAGACGATTTCTTCGGCAAACGCTGATTTTATCCCGTATTCATCCTGTAACTTCTGTATTAACTGGTTTTTAACGTGGTTCTGGTCCTCGGCGCTTAAGATTTCCTGATGACATCCCGCCTCAAGACTTATGAGAAACAAACGGCTTTCCCGTTTACACGCCCCTTTGGTATAGGTTTCCAATAAGGTTTTGCATCGCGGGGCGTTATCCAAGATACCGATGCCATGTCCCTTTACTATCTGGATCAAAATATTCTGAAACGCTGTATTCATGGCGAAACTCCTTTCCCCTCCCTTTGGTTTCCTGTATGTAAAGGCCGTCTCTTCAAGGACTTTTTACCGCGTCGTACCCGGCCTTAATCGCTTCCACGTTTTTCGGCACGAAACGCCACTTGTCTTTGGGAAAAAACCTTTTGAGAATGTCTTCAATATCGGTAAGATGGAGCGCGGCGGTAAGCCGCGCCAGAGCGCCCAGGGCGACCATGTTGGCGAACCGGCTGTCTCCGATTGATTCGGCCACGTCTTGCGCCGGAACAGCTACAAGGCGCAGGTCGGTCCGCACGGGTTTTTCCCTGACCAGGGAGGCGTTGACCAGCATAAGCCCCGCCGGTTTCAAGATTCCCTCGCAGAGCGGCAGGGAGTCGGGGTTCATCACCAGTGCGGAGTCCGGCCTGGTAACCAGCGGACTGGCGATTTCCTCGTCTGATACGATGACCGAGGCGCGGGCGATGCCGCCCCGTTTCTCCGCGCCGTAAAACGGGAAGAACGTAACGTTTTTCCCCTCCCGCATGGCGCAGTAGACCCAAATCTGCCCAAGGGAAATGATGCCCTGGCCGCCGAAGCCGGCAAAAAAAGATTTTTCCGTCATGTTCCCGTTCCCCCTTTGGAGGAATCTATCGTGTTTTTTATCTCTCCCAAAGGAAACACCGGTATCATCTCCCGCTCAAGCCATTCCACCGCCTCCACCGGCTCCATACCCCAATTGGTGGGGCAGGAGGAAAGGATTTCCACCATAGTAAACCCGATCCCCTTAAGCTGGGCGTCGAAGGCTTTTTTGATGAAGGCTTTGGTTTTTCTGGCGTTGCCGGCGTTGTTTACCGCGCCTCTGGCAATGTAACGGCTCCCCTCAAGTCCCGCAAGGAGTTCCGATACCCGAATAGGATAGCCCGCGGTATCGGGATCCCGTCCGTCCGGCGCGGTGGCCGCTTTCTGCCCGACAAGGGTGGTCGGCGCCATTTGCCCGCCGGTCATACCGTAGATCGCGTTGTTCACAAAAATCGTGGTGAACCGTTCCCCCCGGTTTGCCGCGTGTATCATCTCCGCGGTGCCGATGGCCGCCATGTCCCCGTCGCCCTGGTAACAAATCACGAGATGATCCGGCATGACCCGCTTGATTCCGGTGGCCGCCGCGGGAGTGCGGCCATGGGGGGGCTGCACCGAGTCAAAGTCAAAGTAGAGGTCCGCCCAGATAGCGCACCCTACCGGATTGGTGATAATCGTTTTTTCCCGCGCCCCAAGCTCGTCAATAAGCTCGGTGATGATCCGATGGATAACCCCGTGGCCGCATCCGCCGCAGTATTTGGTCGCCACGGGATAGAGGCTTTTGGGGTAGCCCCGTATCTCTTTCATTGAGGTATTCCTCCGGTGTTCCCGTTCTGTTCCGTTCCGTTGAGGATACGCTTCGCGGTCTCGAAGACCTCTTCTTCAGTGGGGATAACCCCGCCCGCGTGTCCGAGGAGATGGACAGGCGCCCGCCCCAGAACCGCAAGTTTCACGTCTTCCACAAGCTGCCCCAGACTCATCTCCACCACCAGCACCGGTTTTCCTGTTTTTCCTACGGCCTCCAGCGCCGCCGAGGGAAAGGGCCACAGGGTAACGGGCCGAAATATCCGCGTCTTAAGTCCGACCCGCTCGCCCAGCATTTTCGCCCCCAGAGAAACCCGCGCCGAGGTGCCGTAGGCCACGAACGTGAGGTCAGCGTCTTCAGGGCCGGTTAGTTCAAACCGGACCTCTTTCCGTTTGATTTCATCATAGCGCAGAAAGCGCTTTTTCGTCTTTTCTTCGAGCTCTTCAGGCACGAGGTTAAGGGAGGTAATATGCCGGCTTTGCCGGTTTCGCATCTGCCCTACGGTCCAGTCCCGTTTCGGAAGGCTTTCCAAAGGGCGTTCCGCCGGCAGGACGACCCCTTCCATCATTTGGCCTATTATGCCGTCTGCCAGCACGATGACCGGCGTCCGGTACCGGTCCGCCAAATCAAAGGCCAGATAGGTCAGATCCGCACATTCCTGGGCGCTCTTGGGCGCCAGCACGATACAGAAGTAATCCCCGTGTCCCCCGCCTCTGGTTGCCTGGAAGTAATCGCTTTGGCTCGGCGCGATAGACCCAAGCCCCGGGCCGCCGCGCACCACGTTTACCAGCACGAGGGGAATATCCGCGCCCGCGGCATAGGAGACGCCCTCTTGCTTGAGGCTGATACCGGGGCTTGAGGAGCTGGTCATGGCCCGGGCGCCTGCTGCTGCGGCGCCGTACACCATGTTAATCGCCGCCACTTCGCTTTCGGCTTGGATAAACACCCGCCCCATGGCCGGCATACGGCCTGCCATATAAGCGATGATTTCGTTTTGCGGGGTAATGGGATACCCGAAATAGGCGGTACAGCCTGCCCGCAGCGCGGCTTCGGCGATGGCGTCGTTTCCCTTTAAAAGCTGTCTCTCAGGTTCGCTCATACCGCTTCTCCTTCTTCCAGGGTATACACTGTTATACATATATCAGGGCACACTTCAAAACAATTCCCGCAGGCGACGCATTTTTCTTCTTTTTCCCGCGATACTTTGGACGGATGGCTTCCGGTTTTATTAGGCTCCGTATCCTGTTCCAGAACCTGCGCCGGACAGGAACGGATACAGAGCAGACAGCCCTTGCAGAGGTCCCGGCTGATAAGGACTTTACCTTTCCTTGCCATGAGTTCTCCTCATAGAAATCAGACTAACTGTGGATAGTATCACAGGTGAGGAGCGGGTGCGGAATTCCGGCGCTCATTTTGATCCGATAAGCGTAACGGTTATGCCGATCTGATACCGGCGTTCTGTATTAAACGGGTTTACCATCTTGCCATTCGTGTAGAACCCCACGCTTCCTGTTTTGAATACCTTCGGCGTTGCGTACATACGCCCCCATTCCCTTCCGTCTTCCCCGGCCACAATAAATTGGAGTGCTTTGGGCGCTTTCTCGTCTCGGTTGATCTTTTTGTTTTCTTCCATCGTTTTTATTCCATTTCTTCCCTAAGTGTAATGTGAATCCAAGCTCCTTTTTGCGCGATAAAACTTTTTTCAACAAGATTATTTGCTAACAGGAGCCACTGGACGATGCTAGATTTGAACTAGCGACTTCTACCGTGTGAAGGTAGCACTCTCCCACTGAGTTAATCGTCCCTCTCCGAGGCATCCCGGATATATATCTATAATAGTAATATCGTCGTGTTATGTCAACCGCTGAATTTTTTTTCTGTCCGGCGCCGGCGGCGCAGGCACATAAGCTTCCCGCGTTGCGCCCTACACCCGGACGGTCCGCTTAGCGGCGGCGCGTTGTGCGGGGCGGAGCGCCGCGCAAAAAGAAAGGCGCGGCCCCCCGTGGTGTGGGGGAACCGCGCCCTGTTACGGGTCAGGTCTGACTAGTTGGTGGTCTCGAACTTGATCGCCGCACTGATGGTTGCGTCGTTGCTGCTGTTACCGTTCAGTACGATTTTTCCATTAGCGGAGAGATTAGCAGTGACCACAGTTGCCGCTTCAAGTTTACCGTCAATGACGGCTTCACCCGTGGCGGCCGTTGGTAAAGTTGTTATATCAGTACCGGTAGTGCCGGCGAAAGTAAAGACAGTCGTGGCCCCCAAGCTCGTCCCGACTGTCCTGGCATTTACCGTGCCTTTGGCCTGCGCGTGAGTGGTGCCAGCGGTGAACTTAATCGCTGCGCCGCCGCCGTCCGCCAGCGCGCCCTCTTTTGGCAGAAGTATCACCGAACCAAAGCTTCCGTCTTTTGTAATTACGACAGCGGCGCCTGTTGCCGATAAATCCAACACTTTTCCAGCCGCGACGGTCAGCGATTTCTGGGCCGCGAGGGTCAGCGTTTTCCCCGCCGGCACCGCAAAGTTGTCGGTAAGGGTAAGATCCACGCCCAGGGTAACTGCCGGCGCAAACCCGAACGCCGCGGTGAGTCTGGCCGCGGTGGGAGTTGCCACGACGCCGATGGCGCTGACAACGCCTCCAGCACCGAAGGTTATCGTGTCGGTACCCGTAAGGCCAAGCGCGGTATGGGTAAACACCGCGATAAGCGCCGCGTCAAAGTCCGCGTCGAGGTTTGTATCACTAACGGCAGTACCACCGCTGTGGTTATACTTCACTTTGTTGGGAGTACCGGCGGTAAATTTAATGGTATCGTTAGTCGTGCCATCACCAACCGTATACGCCTGCGCCACAACCGCCACCGGCTTGCCGGTGGTGGCGGTTACGCTGGTGACCTGCGTGGTTTGCGCGTCGCCCTTGATGACAATCGCGGCCTTGGCGCTTGACTTGAGCTTCGGTGTGCCGGTGGTGTTGTTGGGGCTGTCAGCCGCGGCGGTAAGCCCTTTCACGATAATCTTGAGACCGTCCTGGGCAACTGTAGCCGTCGAACCCGTGGCAATAGCCCCGTCGACCGAGGTCGCGGTGGTAATGGTAACGGTCCCGCCGTCAGTGCTGACAAACACCTTGAGCCCCGTCTTGAGCTCGCCGCCGGTGGCCGTAACCGCAAGCGCCGTGTCCCCAGCCGTAACATTCGCCGCGGTCTCGCCGGTTACGTCGTTAAACACCGGCGCCGTGTAGTTCTCAACCTTCACTTCAGGCTTCGTTTTCGCGCCGTTAGCAAGGGCGGTGAGGGTAATGACATTAGCGGTAGCGCCGGTACCGACCGCCGCATCGTACAATGTGCCGGTTGCGGCATCAAGCAGCGTCGCGATGGCCGTTGCTTGGGCTTCTTTATCGCCGGTTCCGCCGATGTACTCCACAGCGGCGTCGGCTACGTTGGTGAACACGGCCTTGTTAGTAGCGGGAACCGATTGCTTGACCGTTACCGTGTACACCGCCGCGGTGCCGTCCGC
>JAITHR010000256.1 GCA_031279895.1 Spirochaetaceae bacterium | reverse complement strand
CGCTCACCGGACAGGGTGTTGCACCAATTTGAAACAACAGGCGGCCATGCTGAAACCGTCGGAGACGGGGCGGCCATGCTAGAACAGCCGGAGGCTGGGCGGCCATGCTGTGCCTCCGCCGCCGGCGGTTAGACTTTGAAACGGCGCACTTCGCGGGTAAGTATGTCGATGCTTTCCTTGTTTTTGAGGCTTATGCCCTGCACCGTGGCAATGGCGGCGTTGATTTGTTCCATGCCGGCGACCATTTCCCGAATGTCCGTGAGTATCTCCACCGCAAGGGTATCAAGGGTTTGGCCTTCGGCGCCTATCCGTTCGCTGCCTGCCAGCATTTCCGCGGACCGGCTCTTCACCTGATCCGTGATTTCCCGAAGACTGCCGGTGGTCTCCAGCACCTTCCGGCTTTCCGCGTCCTGCTCCTCCATGGCCTTACGCACGTCCTTCTCCTGGGACGCGACGGTTTCCACGGCCTTTTCGATGTCCTCAAAGTAGTCCTGAACCGTATTGACCGCCCGCTCGATGTTGCTAAGGGAATCCCGCATGGTTCCCAGGGAGTCGGAGACGGTCCGCGCCTGATCGCTTGAGGACTCGGCGAGCTTTCTGATTTCGTCGGCCACCACCGCGAAGCCCTTGCCCACCTCGCCCGCGTGGGCCGCTTCGATGGCGGCGTTCATGGAAAGGAGGTTCGTCTGGCTCGCGATGGCCTGTATAACCCCGTTGATTTCCAGAAGCCCCTCTGATTCCCGCGCCACCTCAGCCACCGCTTCCGAAACCTCCGTAAGGCCCGTGCGTCCCTTTTCCGCGGCAGCCGCAAGGCCGCTCATGTTCTCTTCGTTCCGCAGAAGGGTTTTGGTTATCGAGGCGATATTCGCGGTCATCTTTTCCACGGCGCCTGCGGATCCGGCAATTCTGACGGACTGCTTTTCAATAATCCCGTTAAGGTTGGTAATGCTGCTGTTGATTTCGTCTATGGTATTTCTCGCGCCGGTTACGCTCTTCTGCTGGCTCTCGACCTTGCTTTTCATTTTGTGGGCGCCGTCGTTGATATTCCGTATGGACGCGGCGGAATCCCCCATCATGGCCGAGAGGTCCGCGCCCACGCCGGAGAGGGTTCCGGCCTGTTCCTGAATGGCGCCGATGAGAACCTTGAGGTTGTTCGTGAACCGGTTGAAATTCGACGAGAGCGCGTTCGCCTCCCGCGTGATATAGACCGCCGATTCGTGGGTGAAGTCCCCGGAAGCGATAATCGTGAAGGACTCCCCGAGGCGCCTGAAAGTCGTCGCTATGGCCATGCTGTACCGGAGGGACACCAGCGCCGCGACCAGCGCCAGAAGAAGCGCCGCGATGACGGTAAAGAAGACGGTATCCCGATAATTCCCCTTGAGTTCGTCCGTGAGGCCCGTGGAAACAAGTATCCAGTCCGTTCCGGTAAGGGGCGCGGAAATAATATACCGGTTCCCGATGATGCGCACCTTTACCTCACCGGAGAGCACGGTCTCTTTCGCAACCAGTTTGCCGGCCTCGCTTTCAAAGAAGTTTGCCGTAAGCACCAGTTCGGGATCCGTATGCACCAGAAAGACCCCTTCCTTATCAAGGAGAAACGTGGTGCCGTCGGAGGTGATTTTCCGCGAGGTAACGATGTCGTTAAGCGCGTCCAGAAACACGTCGGTACAGATGACGCCGCCGCCCGGGACCCCCGCGCCGACGGTCGTGCGTACAACGGAAACGCAGAGTTGTCCGGTTCTGCTGTCCGTGTAGGGGTCGGTAAACACCGTTTTTCCGGCGTTACTCACGGCGGTTTTGAACCACCCGCGCTTTGTCTGGTCATAGTCCGGCTTGGGCTGGTGGCCTGTGGCGTAGATCATGTAGCCTTCCGGTTCCTGTATGGAGACGACGGTGGCATAGAGTATCTGGGGAATAGCGGGGTTGGTGGCAAGGATTGTTTCGAGGGTTTCTTTGCGCAGTTCCCTGGGCGCGGCCTCGATGGTCGCGGCTACGGTGGTGGTTATCGCGACCGGCGGCGCGAGGGTCAGCCGTATGTCCGCGTCAAGGTAGCGCATGGTGGTGTCCGTGATATACCACAGGTTTTTCTCAATGAGCGCGGCTATGTTTCTGAGGGTGATGCCTGAAATTACCGCGGAGATGGCAAGCACGATGCCGAGACTGAGGAGGATAATCTGCGCGGCCAGCGGGATCGTAACGTGCCGCTTTTGCGAGAGCCGGGGTTCTTTAAGTTCCATAAGTTTCATAATAAGAGGTAAAACCGCCTTTTTTGTTTGTGCGGAGGGGTCCCGCAGGGGATGACGGGCGTATCGGGAGGCGAAGCCGCCCGTCTACTCCGTACCTTGCCGCGGGACGGACCTCCGAATTTCCGCGATAAAACAGTGATGTTCCGAGACAAAACAGTGCTGTTTCAAGTCTGGCTTGGGAGGGGATAAAACCGCCTGGAGGTGCTGGTACGTCATTACGGACGGGGGGACCTGCCTGCGGCGGAAAACCGATCTGAAGAAAAGGGCGGGATTTGCGGATCTCCGTTACGCCCCTGTAGCGGGTCCGGTGTTCCGCCCGTACCGTGTCCTAACGCACTTTTAGTGTTCCCAATCAAAAACCGTATATCTTTCATAATTGAGCGCCATAATACCAAACCTCCCGCCGCCCCGTCAACCGGCAGCGCCGGAGGCACATAAGCGTCCTGCGGAGCGCGGCAAAGCCGGACCGTCAGCTGACCGTCGTGGTTCGGGGCGCGTAGCGTGAAGCTTATGGAACCGTCGGAGACGGCGGCTGTTTCAAAAGCTTCCTGCGGAGCGGCTCTAAGTCGGACTGTCTGCTGACCGTCGTGGTTCGGGGCGCGGGGCATGACGCTTATGGAACCGTCGGAGACGGCGCCGGCGGTTTTGACCCGTAAAACCGTGGTTTCAGCGCGAAATACCCTGCAAAACGCGGTTTTGTTGAGACGTATTTTCAGGGCTACCCGCTAGCGTTTAGACTTCAAACGCTAGCGTTTAGACTTCAAACGCCGGCGGGTAGACTCCAAACGCCGGCGGGTAGACTTCAAACGCTAGCGGGTAGCCTTCAAACGCCGGCGTTTAGACTTCAAACGCTAGCGTTTAGACTTCAAACGCCGGCGTTTAGACTTCAAACGCTAGCGTTTAGACTTCAAACGCCGGCGGGTAGACTCCAAACGCCGGCGGGTAGACTCCAAACGCCGGCGGGTAGCCTTCAAACGCTAGCGTTTAGACTTCAAACGCCGGCGGCCCGCCGGCGGCGGGTGGCACAAAAGCGTCCTGCGGAGCGGCTCTAAGTCGGACTGTCTGCTGACCGTCGTGGTTCGGGGCGCGTAGCGTGAAGCTTATGGAACCGTCGGAGACGGCGGCTGTTTCAAAAGCTTCCTGATACCGCGGCAAAGCCGGACTGTCTGCTGACCGTCGTTGTTCGGAGCGCGGGGCGTGAAGCTTATGGAACCGTCGGAGACGGCGGCTGTTTCAAAAGCTTCCTGCGAAGCGCGGCAAAGCGGGCGGAGACTGCTTAGAGGCGTGTAGCGTGAAGCTTATGTGCCACCCGCCGCCGGCGGGCTGCCGGCGGTGAAGATGCGGACTTTGCGGAGGGATTGGGTAAACAGGTCAACGGTTCCGGCCTTAAAGACGCTGGAACTCCGGGCGAAATAGCAGCCCTCGTCGGTGATGTAGAGACCGGTCTCAAAGCCCACAGGCTCCGGTATGTCGATAATAACCGATTCAGGGGGTACGGTAGCGCCGGAAGCGCGGGAAAACCGCTCGGCTGCGGCAGCCTCATGGACGGAACGGGATTCGACCGGCAAAAGGTCGCGGTGCACCGAATCGTCATAGGGAAACTCCTCGGCAAGGGTATACAGATTTCCATCCCGTATTCTGTCAAGGAGGCCGGAAAGCGGCGCGGCGCGGGATTTCAGGAGGGAAAAAAGCCCCTGGTCGTCAAGGCCGTAAAGCTCCTCGCCGGCCACCGCGCCGGACGCAAGGCCGGCCAGCACCGCCTTCTTCATCATTGCCGTCGCGGAACGCACCGAAGGATGCCAGTAAACCGCACGGTACATGAGGTACTTGGAGAAAAGCACCGATTCCACGCTGGGAATGGCCCGCGAGTCAATGTCGGCGCCCCGCAAGGGGTGCGGGCGGAGGCGGGAGAAAATAAAATCAACGTCCTGCGCCCCGTAGGGAACCCCGCAGTAACGGGCGTCCCGATTGAGGTAGTCCATCTTGTCCGGGTCAATGACGCCGGAGAGCAGTCCGCGGTAAAACGCCGCCTCGGTCTCGGTTCCCAAAGGAAGGTTCGGGTCGATAATACCCGCCGTAAGGTACGGGTCCGCGCCTGCCGCGGAAACGAGGCTCCGAAGGGGCTCGGAGAGAACGAGGCGTCCGGTCAGAACCTCGTGGCGCTCCAGAGGAAGCTCCTTGAGGGAATGGGCGTAGGGAAAATGCCCCGCGTCGTGGAGGAGCGCCGCGGCAAGAAAGGACCGCGCGCCGGTCCCGCTCATCCAGACGTCGGCGCCCTGTTCCGCGAAAGAGCGGAGGAGCCTTCGCGCCAAACCGTAAACCCCGACGGAATGGGAAGCCCGCGTATGGGTGGCCCCGGGGTAGACGCGGTGGGCGGGGCCTAACTGGAGAATCCGGTGGAGGCGCATAAACGGGCCGGAACGGGTTATCGCTTCCAGCGCGGGGGTAAAATAGACGTGTCCCCACAGGGGGTCCCGAACCGGCGCGGTGAAGCCCTGCTCAAGGGCGGCGTAGAGCGTTTCTTTCATAGGGGTATGCTAAACCGCCGTGCGCCCCCTGTCCAGCGGAGGGGCGCCCTAAAAAAACGCGCCCCCCCTTGCACATTACGAAAATACCTGATATATTCAAAAAAGTTTCGTTACAGAATCTAAATTTATTTTATCCGAATTTTTAAAATGGAGGTTCAGGATGAAAAGGATCTTTTGGGTGAGCGTGTTTTGCAGCGCGTTTATAGCGGTTATGCCCGTGGCCGCGCAGGATACGGGCATGGGCGGGGCGTACTACTACGTCAACGTTCCTATCGAACGGGTCTATCCGTACCGGAAAGGGTATGTCGTGGATTACCAGACCGGAGCAACCGGCACACATTCGGAACGGACGTATATCCCGCTTGAATGGTTCAGGGACGGACCGCGCAAAGAGAGCGGAGAGCCGCCTAAGGGAGAGATTATCCTCTTGGGCCCCGGTCAGTTCTGGCCCTACCTTACGGTGTATTACCGGAACGGGGAGTTCAGCCATGTCCGTCTGTACGTGCGCCGCGAACGGGCGCACCCGAGCTGGGGCACCGTTCTGCGCGGCGTGAACCTTGACGAAAACTTTGAAGATGTAAGTGATTTAAAACTCGTGTTTTCTTCTAATGAGTCGCAATAGGGAATTGCGCCGTATCCAAAAAGCTATCTGCGAGGAACACCTCGACGGATGGCTTTTTTGCAATATCCGCCATCAAGACATTATTTCCGATACTATACTGCGTATTACCCGAAGGGCGCATAACTCCCGCCTGTGGGTATACGCGGTTCCCGCCTGCGGAGACCCGCTTAAAATCGTTCCGGCCATTGAACAGGACATTCTCTCCCACCTTCCGGGCATTCCGGTCGTGTACACGGGAAGCGACGGGTTGGACGCGGCCCTCGCGCCCCTGTCCGGCAAGGTCTGGGGGGCGCAGGCTTCCCGTGACCTTCCGGCCATTTCGTATCTTGACGCGGGGTCCGCCATGCGCTTTATTGACGCGGGCCTTACCCTCGCGCCGGCAGGCGGCCTGATACAGCGGCTTGGGAGCCTCCTGGACGAAGAGGGGGCGGCGTCCCACGAGCGGGCGGTTGCCGCGCTCTACCGGATTGTCATGGCCGCGTGGGAACAGGTGGCCGCGGCGTATCGCGCCGAAACGCCCCTCTCCGAGGGGCATATCCAGCGCTTCATGGTGGAGGAGCTTGAGAAACGGGGCATGACAACCGGCCATCCCCCGATTGTGGGGGCCGGCGTCCATTCGGGAAACCCCCACTACGAGTTCTCCGGCGACGGCGCGGCGCTGGCCCAAGGGGATGTGGTCCAGTTCGATATATGGGGGAAAGAGAATCGGGAAGGCGCGGTGTACGGGGATATTTCATGGGCCGGAGTCTTCGGGCCTTCCCCGTCTCCCCGCGTTGCGCGGGCCTTTGCGGACCTTGTGGGCGTCCGCGAAGAGGTATGCCGGTTTATCGAGGCGGCCTTTGCGGACCGCGCCGTGCTTTCCGGCGCCATGGTTGACGTCAAAGCCCGGGAGCTTCTCACCGGACTCGGGTACGGCGGCGCGATACGGCACCGCACCGGACACGGCATTGATACCGAGTGCCACGGCTTCGGGGTGAACATGGACTCGGTGGAGTTTCCCGACACCCGCCCGATCCTCGAAGGCTCGTGCTTCTCGCTTGAGCCGGGGGTTTATTTTGCCGATTTCGGGCTCCGCACCGAGATAAACGTGTACGTTCTCAAGGGAAAACCGGTTATCTCCGGCGGGGAAAACCGTCAGTTCCGCCTCCTGACCTGCTGATTCTTTTCCCTACTTCCCGATATTGCGTCTAAGCGGTCGCGGGAAAGCGCCGGTATACAGACTGACCGGCTTCGCGGACTAAAGCGGGAAGCTTAGGGAAAAGGGTTTAGGGAAAAAATGTTACCTTTAAAGAAGGAGAAAAAATAGTATGCCCCATCCTGTAGCGGTTCCGTCGGGTATTCTTGATTTTATCCACCAGGGGGAGCGGTTTTTTGTGGCCGGCCATAAAGAGCCGGACGGAGACTGCGTGGGAAGCCAGCTTGCCCTTTGCGGCGCCCTGCGCCGGCTGGGAAAACAGGCGTTCCCCTGTTCCGCCGGGCCGTTTAAGCGCCCCGAAGTCCTGCCCTACAGGGACCGGTTTATAACCGCCTGCGCCATTGAAAAGAAGCGACGGCGGGAGCGCGGTGCGGTGCGGGCGCTGGTTCTCGATTGTTCCTCCTTGGGCCGGGCCGGGGATATTGCCGACGCGCTCGCCGGCCTTCCGATTGCGGTTATCGACCACCACGCGGTCGGGCAGCGCGGGAACGATCCGCCGGAGAATGTGTACCTTGATCCGGCGGCGCCGGCCACGGCGTTTATGGTGCTGGACGTGATTGCCGCGCTTGGGCTTGCGCCCACGCGGGAGGAGGCGGAGTTTCTGCTTCTTGGGCTGTGCGCGGACACTGGGTTTTTCCGCCATAGCAGCAGCGGGAGCGCCGAGACGTTTGAGTACGCGGCGCGCCTTATACGCGCCGGCGCGAGCCCCAAAGAGGTATACCGCCTCATGCACGGCGGGAAAAGTCTGGGGTCGCGGTATCTTTTGGGGCGCCAGCTTGGGAAGACCCGTTCCCGTTTCCGCGGGCGCCTGCTTATTACCACCGAGGACTACGAGGACACCCAGCGGTTCGGACTGGACGGGCGGGACTCGGACAGTCTTTACCAGTTATTGCAGGGCGTCGAGGGGGTTGAGGCGGTGGTGGTTATCCGGCAGGAGACTGCGGAGACGTGCGCCGTGGGGTTTCGGTCGCGGGAGGCGGTAGACGTGGCTGCGGTGGCCGCGAAGTTCGGCGGCGGCGGGCATAAGAACGCCGCCGGTGCAAGCATAGCCGGAACCATTGAGACGGTGTATCCCGCAATCGTGGAAGCCTTCGCGCCCATCTTTCAGCAGCCTCCGGCTGTTCCATAAGCTTCTTGCGGAGCGGCTCAAACAACGACGGTCTGCTTACCGCCCCGCGCCCGCTTCGTCGCGGTATCAGGACGCTTATGGAAAAAAGCTTCCTGCGGAGCGGCTCAAAGCAGTCGGCGCTTGCTTTGCCGCGGTATCAGGACGCTTTTTAAAACAGCCGGAGGCTGTGTGATATTTTGTTGGAAAGGGTATTGTTTTTTATGGGGATAGTTTCTATGATTGGTATATTACGGTGCGGTCCGCGGGAGCCGCCTTTGGGCGGGTAGCGCCGCGTGGCGGAATAACGGATCCGGGCGCTTGACCGAATGAACTGCGCGGTGTATAGTAAGGAGGATTGCGGGACTTCCGCGGAGGCTCGCGCCGACCCGCATAAAAAGGTAAAAAAAAACCGGCTCTTCCACCGATAAGGAACGGATAGCCGAAGAAAAAATTGTTTTGTTTTGGAAGGGAAAAATAAAAGGATAAAAACAGGAAATTCCGCTTGACTGAAAAAAACAGACTTGCTATAGTTTTCCTAGACAATTTTGGAATTAAGTAGATTTGGAAGTATATGACATATTGTGGATTTATAAAGGGAAACGGCGTCTCTCTTCAAACCGGCCTTACCTCCTGCGCGGCGCCGCGCTTACGGGAAACACCCCTCGCGCATTTCTTTCTTTTTCATTTTCATTCCCTTTCCCGCTCTCTCTTGAAAAAAGAGCCGACTTTCCGCCCCGTGAGGGCGCGGACGGTTTGGCTTTTTTATACCCTACCCGTATGGGCGGGGGATTATAGACATTGTAACGGATTCTCGGATGAAACGAGCGGCGCGGCGTTTGGCCGTCAGGTTCGCGTAATCGGGTGTCCGGCACAGGAGTTCTTTGTATGAAGAAATTACTATTCATACTCATTGGTATCGGTCTATCCGCCCTCCTTTGGGGACAAGCGGTAACCGACCCGTCGTTCGTCGATGGAAGGCGCACTTTTATCGG
>JAITHR010000228.1 GCA_031279895.1 Spirochaetaceae bacterium | reverse complement strand
TTACCGCGCTTCTGGATCATACCAACCTTAACGACCATCCCGCTTTCAATCAGGACCCCAGCGCGGAGCGGATCGCCGCGTTTATTTTCAGGCAGGTGGAAGCGCGGGTGCCGTTCCCGGATTTGTTGTGGGCGGTCGAGGTGTTTGAAACCCCCACCAATATAGCGCGGTATGAACGGGATGTTACCGGCGGGTAAGACAGGACGCGAGGTCCCGCGACGGGAGGTACGGCGCTATTCCCGCTCTGTCGGCGCAGGACTCAAAGCGCTCTTTGAGGGACACGCCGCCTATTTCCGCGCACGGGTAGATGTCGCGCAAGGGCGCAAGGACAAACGCCCGCTGGAACATACGCTCGTGGGGTATGGTGAGGGTCGGAGAGGTTACGGTCTGCGTCCCGTAGAGCAGGATGTCAAGGTCGATGGTGCGCGGGCCCCAGCGGACGAGGCGCTTCCTTTCAAGGGCGGTTTCGATTTCCTGGAGGTGCGCCAGAAGATCAAAGGGGGTGAGGGAAACCTCTTCCAGCCGGCACGCCATATTGAGAAACGGCGCCTGATCCGTGTAGCCCACAGGCTCGGTCTGGTACACGCCGGAGACCGCGGCAACCCGCCCCGCGCCGGAGAGGAGCGTGAGGGCGCTCGTAAGATGGTATTCCCGATCTCCCATGTTGGATCCTAACGCAATATACACCGTTTCCATGGCTTCTCCTTTTTTCTTTTTCCCCTAAGCTTTTTCCCTAAGCTTCCCGTACTGCGCTCCTAAGCGGGCGTTGTCTGCTGTGAGTCGCGTATCAGGAAGCGTAGGGAAAAAAACGGGTCATCGCGTCGGTCATGGCCGCAACCCGCTTCATGGCCTTTACGTCGTGAACCCGCACGAAATCCGCGCCGTAAGCCACGCTTAACGCCACGGTCGCGGCAGTGCCTTCAAGCCGGTCATGCGCCGGCAGCCCCAGGACGTTTCCGACAAGCGATTTTCTGGACGTTCCCGTAAGGAGCGGGAACCCAAGGTCCGCGAATTCCCTGAGCCGCCGCATGACCGCAAGGTTCTGCGCCGTGTCTTTGCCGAATCCGATCCCCGGGTCAAGGACGATCCGGTCCGCCGTAACCCCCGCGTCCAGAGCGATTGCTGCGCTCCTAGTAAAAAAAGCGCGTATATCCGCGATAATGTCCCCGTACACGCCGGTATCGCTGTTGTGCATGAGGATAACCCCGGCGCCCGTTTCGGCGGCTATGCGCGGAAGGGCAGGCTCCTTTTGGAACCCCCAGATGTCATTTATGATATGCGCGCCGGCGTCAAGGGCTTTGCGGGCCACCGCCGCTTTCGTGGTATCAATCGAAAGGGGCGCGTCAAGACGGGAAGAGAGCGCCGCAACCACCGGCAGCACCCGCCGGAGTTCCTCTTCCTCGTCCACCGGCGCGAAACCCGGGCGGCTCGATTCCCCGCCGATGTCAATAATATCCGCGCCCTCTTCAATCATCCGATGCGCCTGTTCCACTGCCCGCTCAATCGTGAAGAATTGTCCCCCATCGGAAAACGAATCCGGGGTTACGTTGAGAATGCCCATGATATAGGTCTTTTTCCCCAGCGGAAGGACGCGCTCCCGGCACCGGAATATTCTTTCCGTTCTTTCCGTTTCTTTATTTGTCATGTGTCTTTGTCTTTACGTTTGATTTCGATAATCCCGCTGTGTACGTGATAGGCGAAAACCGCTCCGCGCTGAGGTTGTAACGGTCGGTTTGCCGGTGTCGAATACTTTTTCATACCGTTTTATTCCGTATTTCATCTTTAATATGCCGGTCATGCCGGCATCTTCCTCTGTTATAACAGCCGCTTTTCCGCACTATACGCCGTGCGGACTGCGGGGATACATACCCTTGGCTTGGGAATGCCCCCTTCCCAAGCCCCTTACGGTGTATGTTGGGCCGCGCATGGCCCGTTCCCGACCGCCGCTGAAACGCTTCGCCGTATTGCCCGCCTATCTCCTAAGGAGTCCCAGCGCTTCGGTTCTGAGCGCCCCGTCGGTTTGCAGCATACCCCAGAAGTCGGAGGTAACGGTTTGGGAACCGGGCTTACGTACGCCCCGCATGGTCATGCAGAGGTGTTCCGCCTCAATCACCACCGCGGCGCCCAAAGCGTCCGCGCCGGCCATGAGCGTCTCGCCTATCTCCCGCGTAAGCCGCTCTTGAAGCTGGGGCTTTTTGGCGCACACCTCGCAAATCCGCGCTATTTTGCTTAGTCCCAGCACTTTTTTGTTTTGGGGAATATAAACCACATGAATATGGCCGAAGAAGGGCATAAGATGGTGTTCGCACATGGAGTAAAAAGAAATATCCTTCACAATAACCATAGCCTGCCGGCTCTCTTCCTGAAAAAGCTTAATCTCCGTGAGAGGATTGCGCCCTATCCCTGAGAAAATCTCCTCGTACATCCGGGCAACCCGCGCCGGTGTTTCCACCAGACCCTCCCGATCAGGATTTTCGCCAATAGCCAAGAGAATTTCCCGAACAGC
>JAITHR010000201.1 GCA_031279895.1 Spirochaetaceae bacterium | reverse complement strand
TTTTCCCTTGACGAAATTACCGCTATCCTCGCCAAAGTCGCCCAAGCGGTAGGCCCGTGCGCCGACGTTTTCGTGCTTGAGCCTTTCTGGGATACCCAGCGCTTCGAGGCTTCGGCCTATACGCTGCGGGCGGTGTCCCTCTATTTCGCGTGCATGGCCAACGGCAACAGCAAGATGTACCGGTTCGAGGAGCTTACGCGGGCGGTGTCCCAAGGCGGCTTCACGCTGCAAGAGGCGCGGCACGATATTGGCGCCAACTGCTACTCGCTCCTGCGGTTTCGGAAAAAGGCGTGAGGCCCCTCGTCGTTTCCCGCTACGCGCTCTGGGCGCCGGACATGGAAAGTCCGCAGGATTGGCGGGAGTATGTCCGGGGGGCGCGGAAAATACCCCTGAGCCGCCAGGGACCGGGTCTTGATTTTATCACGGCGCCGGCGTTTAAGCCCCTCAAGCGGCGGCTGAGCCAGCTTTCCAAGATGACTCTGCGCGTGGTGCGGGACGTGCTGCCTGTTGACCCGCGGACAAAGCTGACGTTCCTCTCGTTTCGCGGGGAGGTAAACAGGCAGTACGAGATAAACCGGATGCTCCTTACAGAAGAAGCCTTAAGCCCCGCGGCGTTTTCCCTGTCGGTTTTTAATACGCCGGCGGCTGCGGCGTCTATCGCGTTCGGCCTCACTGCCGGCTACTCGGCGCTGTATCCGGCGCACGACCGGTTCGGCGCGGGGTTTCTCGCGGCCTGCGCCGGCGTCCTGAGCGGCGCTGAAGAGGAGGCGCTGGTGGTGTATGGCGATGAGTGCTGTCCGGTGGAATACGCGGGGCTTTGCGCGGAGGAGCCGCTGGCATTTGCGGCTCTTATACGCGGCGCTGGTCGGGGCGCGGCCCTTGCGCCGGAGGATTGGTCGTCTCCGCGGCGCTTCCTTGCCCGCCTGTGCGACGGCGTCGCCGGAGGCGAAGAAGGCAAAGGAAGCGCGGGGTTGGAGGTGGCGGGAGTCGAACCCGCGTCCTGATACGCGAAATACAAGCCTCTACAGGTTTAGCCGCGCATTAGCGTTGTCGGGACAGGGGCGGCTGCGCGGCTCGCACTATCCCATCCGTATTTCCGAGTCTGTTTTCGGCCCGCGCCGTCAGAACGCAGCGCGGGATTAGCCTTGTTTGCGACGGAAGTCCGGCCCCTCAAGGCAAGGGAACGGTTTCCGCGTTCAGCCGCTATGCGGCAAGAGCGTAATTGTCGTAATCGGCAATTAAATTGGCGCCGAATGTTAGGAGGTCGGCACTCCGCCTGCAGCCTGCACCCCGAACCATACCAGTCGAAACCGGTGCACCCCCGGAGCGCTAGGGTAGAGTATAGTCCGCGCTTCTTACCGTGTCAAGTTTTTCCCCAGCCCGCAGCCTCCGCCCGCCGGCGGCGGGTGGCACATAAGCTTCCCGATACCGCGACAAAGCGGGCGGCGACTGCTAAGAGGCGCGTAGCATGAAGCCGTTTAAAACCGTCGGAGACGGGCCGCCGGCGGAATCAGAAACAGATGGCTGTGCTGTATATTCAGTAACCGGCGCAGAGCCGGAACTTATCTGTTTCTGGAGGCGTTATGAATAATAACCTCAACTCGGTTCTCATCGAAGGCACGTTGGTACGGGACCCCCTTCTCCGCTCAACCGCCAAAGGAACGCCGGTGTGCGCGTTCTCCCTTATGTCCAGCCGCTTTTTTAAGCAGGACTGCGAATGGTCAAAAGAGATAAGCTTCTTTGAAGTGGAAACGTGGTCTAATCTGGCGGAAAACTGCTACAGCCTCGGGCATAAAGGCAGGGGCATACGGGTAGTGGGACGGCTCAAACAAAACAGGTGGATCGGCGCGGACGGCAAGACCCGCACCCGCATTATCATCGTGGCCGAACACGTCGAGTTCCGCCCGGAACTGAAAAAGGGAGAAACCGCGCCGGCATCGGACCCGGATCCCCTTACCGAAACCCATAGGGAAGAACGGGAAACGTTACTCAGTTTCTAGACGCGCTTTTCCGTCGCTCCGGGGTTCCTCGTCGCGGTAAAACCCGTCTTTCCAGTTAAACCGGCTCGCGTCGGGTATGGGACAGGCGTCGCGGGCGGAACGCATCAGGTCGCGGTACTCGCCTTTTTTGAGGGAAACCCCCGAAACATCGAGAATAAACCGCCGGAACCCCGCTTCATGGAGAAACGGTATCTTGTCAACAAGGGAAAAGGGCGTCTCCGGTATCACAAGCGACCCCTCCCCGGGGCTTGTAAGGACAAACCGCCCGCCTTTGGCGTCGGAGAACCGGTCAAAGCCGTAAAACGTTCTGAGGTCGGCCCGTATGCGGAACAGGGGCGGATAGGAGAAAACGGTGATAAACGCGAGGGAGCGCCGCCGGACTTCCACGGTCCGCTCAAGGTTCTGCCGGTTATTCTCAAGCGGGCTTATAAAGCTTTCCATGCCCAGTTTCGATACAAAAGCGCAGGCCCACCGGTTAAACACGTAGAGGGAAGGGCCGGCGACGACCTCGACGCGCCTGTCGCGGAAATAGGAGAGATGCCCCAGGTTGTTCGCCACAAACTGTCGGTATCCCCTCTCCATAAGCGCGGGTATCTCTTCGGCCAGCGCCGCCTCCCGCGCTTGGGGAAAAGACGGGTCAAGGACCAGAATGATTTCTTTGGGGGAAAAGGGCAGGCAGTTCCCGCGCAAAAGGGCGCCCGCCGTTTTGGGGGTATAGGCAAGCATGACCGCGCAGGGGCGGTCGGACTGGAGGATATAGAGGTCTTCCACGCGGGAAACGCCCACATAGAAACCCGCGGGAAACGGCGCCGCCTTTTTCTCCGTTTTCTCCGTTTTCTCTCTCCAGAGGGCAAGCTCCGGCGCCCGATCCATTCCGGGCGCCCGCTTGAAATTCCCTGGCCTGATAACCGGCGGGAAGCGCCTGGTTGTTGTCTGGATAAGGTACGCCGCGTCCCCGGCGCCAAAGCCTTCGGGAATGGAAATCCACCACTCCTCTTTTTTCTCTTTTTCTTTTTTTTCTTTTGAATACGCGGAAGCCGGTGAGAGTGTGGCTTTAAGGAGTTTATGCGCGGCACGGGACGTGTCGTCCGCACGGTGGAACCGGACAAAATCCCCTGCCGCGAGGGTTACGCTCCCGCCGGGTCCCGAGACGCACCCCAGTTTGACGCCGTCCGCGTGTTTTACCCGTCGTATTTTTCCCAACGGGATGCCGGTGCCGCCGTTTTGGTTCGGATCAAGCCACCCTGTTTCCGGCCCGTTGTAGAAAACGGTTTTGGCCCGGGCGAAATCGCGTGTCAGTATCTCCGCCGCGTTCTCCATGGCCGCGGCCAGGCCCGCTTCCCCGCGGTCCTCGTACAGAGCGTCAATAACGGCGCGGTACGCGGCGACTACGGTTCCCACATACGCGGCGCTTTTCATGCGCCCCTCGATTTTGCAGGCGGTTACGCCGGCGTGCGCCAGTTCCGGCAGGTACGAAAGGAGGCGCAGGTCCGCGGGGCTGAAGTAGTAGCCCCGCCCGCCTGTGTCCGAGCGGGTATAGTAGCGCCGGCACGCCTGGGTGCACATACCGCGGTTGGCGGATTTGCCGCCGAGGAAGCTTGAAAAGAGGCAGAGGCCGGAGGCGCTCACGCAGAGCGCGCCGTGGACAAAGACCTCCAGTTCCGCGCCGCTTCGGGCGCGTATCTCCCGTATTTCCGGGACACTCAGTTCCCGCGCCAGCACGACCCGTGAAACCCCGTGTTTGGAGAGGAGGTTTACCCCGCGGGCGGAGGCGATATTCATCTGGGTTGAGGCGTGGAGTTTGAGGCCGGGAAAGTATTCCCGCGCCATCGTAATAAGGCCGAAATCCTGAATAATGAGGGCGTCCGGCCCAAGCCCCGCAAGGTATTTAAGGAGCTGGTACATCCTGTCCGCTTCCCGTTGTTCAAAGACGGTGTTGACCGTTACATAGAGTTTCCGTTTCTGCCGGCGCAGTCCCCGGAGCGCGCCTTCAAGCTGGGAATAGGTGAAGTTGGCGGATCTCATACGGGCGTTAAAGGTTTTGAGCCCCACATAGACCGCATCCGCGCCGGCGCCCGCCGCAGCGTCCAGCGCTTCCGGGGATCCGGCAGGGGCAAGCAGTTCCAAACGGTTCGATTTCATAGGTTTTTCATTATAAATGCCCCGCGCACATTCCACAACCGTCTCCGACGGTTTCAGTATGGCCGCCTGTTGCTTCAAAGCGGTGCAACACCCCGCCGGCGGCGGGTGGCACAGCATGGCCGCCTGTTGTTTCCGAATGGTGCAACACCTTGTCCGCCGGCGGCGCCGGAGGCACAGCCCAGGCGCGGCTACGCTCTCGCGCCGTCTCCGGTTGTTCCATAAGCTTCCCGCGCCGCGTCCCAAAGCGGATAACGACTGCTGAGGGACATCTCTCCCCGCGTTAGAACCCCGAATTTCTGTGACGGAAATACGGAGTTCTGTGACGGAAATACGGAGTTCCAAGGCGGAATTCCCTGTCTCCAAAGCGGGGAGACGTGTCTCTAACTCTCTATGAATAAAAGACTTACCGGCGGCGCCGGAGGCACAGCATGGCC
>JAITHR010000196.1 GCA_031279895.1 Spirochaetaceae bacterium | reverse complement strand
AATGAGACATTCCTGGTCAGAAATGAGTCATTCCTGGTCAGAAATGAGTCATTCCTGGTCAAGAATGAGTCATTCCTGGTCAAGAATGAGTCATTCCTGGTCAAGAATGGGGCGGAAATAGCCATAGCCGCGTTGGAGACATTCATGCGCGGTTTGAAAATGAATCTTTTCAAGTTGGAAATGAATCTTTTCAAGTTGAAAACGAATGTTTTTAAGTTGAAAACGAATGTTTCCAGGACGGGGAGACGTGTCTCTAACTCTCTATGAATAAAAGACTTACCGCAGCCTTCGAACCGCGCCGCGCCTCGAAGCGGGCGGGGACAGACCAGATGCCTCCGGCGGCTGGGGGGGTCATATACCCCCCAAACCCCCCACTGCGGCTTCCTGCGCCGCGCCTCAAACAACGACGTCTCCGACGGTTCCATAAGCTTCCTGCGAAGCGCGGCGAACAACGACTGTCCGCGTACCACGCGCTGCCCTGAACAACGCACAACAACGCGCCGCTCCCGAACCGCCCGCCGTTGCGCGGAGCGTAGCAGCGCCTGGTCCGTGCAAGCTCGCTTACCGGACAAGGTGTTGCACCACTTTGAAACAACACGCGGCCATGCTGGAACCGTCGGAGACGGGGCGGCCATGCTGTGCCACCCGCCGCCGGCGGGTTAGGGGGTGTGGAGAAAGGAGGAGAGGCGGCGGTAGGTGTGGTTTACGATATGCTTAATCTCCTTTTCCGCGTGATCGCCCAGTTCGTCAATCAGGGCCTCCACGCTGGCAAGGCTCTCGTTAAGGCTTGCGTGAAACCCCCTGGAACAGGTAAACCAGTAGCCCCCGCTCCCGTCGGTGATAAGGGTCAGAAACCCCAAATCCTTCCGCGCCGGCTTCCACAGCCCCGGGGTCAGCACCACCGGCAGGGAACCCAGAAGGTCCCACAGGCCCTCCCGCGTATTAAAGCGGGTTTTCTTTGACCACTGCTTCTCAAGCGCCCCGTCAAGGGTAAGAAACGGCGCGAGGGAAAGGATAAGGTCAAGACGCTCCCCGTCAAGGAGACGGTAGACGGATTTGAAGAGTATGGTCCCCCGCACCTTGGCCCACTGCCCCTTGGAGACGCGGCCCGCGAGCGCGTCCTTCACCAGGGAAAGCCGCTCCCAGGGCAGTACCGCCACTTTCTTTCCCTTAACCGTGATAATCTCAAAGACCTGGCCCCCGATTCGTATCATGTCCTCGCTGTCCTGCGCCCGCTTGAGACGGCCCTCTTTGGACGCGGACCCCTCAAGGTCGAAGAGCAGCCGGCCCTGAATCTTATTGAGCGCCTGTTTGGACAGGGGGGAGACCGACATGGCGTACATTCTGGTCGTCTTGATGATCTCTCCGGCCACGATATAGTGCGGATCCATTTTGAACATCACGGATCCCGGGTGGATGATGATGCGGTCCGCGGTGAGGCTCCGGTATTCCCGCCCCTCCCGCACGCAGACGAACTGTATAAGTCCCCGCGCTATGGCGCAGAGGTAATCCTCCGCGGAACCGCCGGAAAGCAGCGGCACGTTCATGGCAGACACAATCTCACCGAGCTGGAAGACCACGTTCACGATTTCGGCCATGGCCCGCTCGTCAAGATAGCTTTTCTGGCAGAAAGCGCCGGTATGCTTCGCGTCCTTATAGGCGCGGTAGAGCTTGAGGTACGAGAAAAAATCCCCCTGGGGATCCCGAAATCTGTGATGGGCCATGCGCGCGTCCATCTCCTCCCCGGGCGGAAGGAGGTACGGGCTCTGGGTGGAAAGAAACGCCACCGCGATAAGGGTTTCCTCAATCACCTGCGGGTATTTCAGTACGGCCTCCACGATGATGCGCGATTCCCGCGGGGACAGGGGGAACTCGGTCATCATCTTCCCGATGTTCGAGATAGTCCTGTCCTGTTCAAGGGCGTCGAGCGCCTTAAGCGTTTCAATCGCGGCGACAAGCCCCTCGCGGCCAGGGGGCGCGATGAAATCAAACTCCTCGAAAGCGGTAAGCCCCAGATCCGCCATACGCAGGACCACTTCCGAAAGGTCCGTGCGGTAAATCTCCTCGGTGGTAAAAAGCTCGCGGTTTTCAAAGTCCCGCCGGCTGTAGAGCCTGTAGCAGGCGCCGGCTCTGGTGCGTCCGGCGCGGCCCTTGCGCTGGTTCGCCGAGGCTTTGGAGACAGGCGCTTCCACGAGGCTGGCGGTAAAGGTGCGGGGGTTGTAGTAGTTGAGCTTGGAAAGACCGGAATCGATAACCGTGGTAATGCCGTCAATCGTAACCGAGGTCTCGGCGATATTGGTTGACACGACCACCTTCACCTTCCCCTCCGGCGGGGTTTCAAACACCCGCTCCTGCTCCTCCTTGCCGAGCCTGCCGTAGAGGGGGATGAGCGAGAGGCGCGGCGCCGCGGGCCCGGAACCGAGGCGCGCCATACAGTCCTTAATCGTTTTTTCCCCGGGAAGAAAGATGAGAATGTCCCCGGGACGGTCCCCTTCCAGCACCACCCGCTCCACAATCCCGTGAATCTTTTCAAGCAGGGCCTCAAGCGCGATTCCCTTTTCCGCGGACTCAAGCGGAGGGGGCAGCGCCGGCGGGTCGTAGATAACCGTAACCGGATAGGTAACCGCGTCGATTTTGACAATGGGGCAGTCCCCGAAATAGGCGGAAAAGACCTGGGCGTTGATGGTGGCCGAGGAAATGATGATGGTGAAATCCCGCCTGACTTCCAGAACCCGCTTGAGCAGCCCCAGAATAAAGTCGATGGTAAGGCTCCGCTCGTGGGCTTCGTCCACGATGATGCAGCTGTATTTTGAAAGGTACGGGTCGAGTTTCATCTCTTGGAGGAGGATGCCGTCGGTCATAATTTTGATTTTGGTATGCGCTTCGGTCATGTCTTCGAAGCGCATCTTGAATCCCACGAGCCCCGGAATGACGGTGCCGGTCTGACGGGCGATAAACTCACTCACCGATACCGCGGCAATGCGCCGGGGCTGGGTTACGCCGATAACCCCCCGCTCCCCGAAACCGGCGTTGTAGAGAATAATCGGCAGCTGGGTTGTTTTCCCGGAACCGGTAGGGCTTTCCACCACGACTACCTGATGGGTTTCCGTAGCGGCGAGGATGCGTTCCTTATGTTTATAGACCGGAAGTTCTAAGTAATCCATGGTTCACCTTGCTATTGTGCTGTAGGTTCCCGCCGTGCGCGGGGAGGCGGTACCATACGTTTCTTTTTTCCGAGCCTACCCTATTTTCACCCCCCCGTCAACAGCCTCCGGCTGTTTAAGCATGGCCGCTTGTTGTTTCAAAGTGGTGCAACACCGTGTCCGGTGAGCGGGCTGGCTGCTGCTTAGGCGCGGCCAGCCTCCGGCTGTTTAAGCATGGCCGCTTGTTGTTTCAAAGTGGTGCAACACCGTGTCCGGTGAGCAATCCGGTTGCTGTTGAGGCGCGGCTACGCTTCGCGCAGCCGGTCGCGGTTTGGAAGCAGTGCGTTGTTGTGCGTCGTAAGCGGCGGCGCGTTGTTCGGGGCGCTTACCGCAAAAAGCCGTATTCGTAGACTTTCGGCTCTATCTTTTTCGCCAGCGCCCTGGCCGCGTCCCGCAGGGTTTTGATAAGGGCGTTGTAGATTTCGTCAGTGGACGCGGCGTTCATGGTTCCGCTTTCTTTGCGGCCTTGGAAATGCGCCCGAATGTCGTAAAACGAGGCGTTGACCGAAACGGTTCGGTTGGTTTTGGTTTTCCCGTGGTAGTATTTCCAGAGTTCCCGCCCCGCGTCCATAACCGCCCGCGCTTCAGGGCTGAATTGCCTGCCTTTGAGAAAGCCGCTCATGAAATTGGACTGAAACTTTTCTTTCGGGCTTACTTCTTTTTCAGTAAAGGGTATCCAGTGGTTTACGCCGGCGGCGGCGGATACGCGGTTCTGCCCGTGAAACAGGGTAAACATGAGGCAGTCATGCTGAAACTCCGTATCAGTTTCCCACCCGCCGTTGGGATACAAAAACTGGTCGCGGTCGTTAAGCCATGTCTGTTCAATACAGAGACGCACTGAAAAATAAACGCACCCGGGAATGAGATTCTTGAAATCAAAAGCGTAATAATGAATGTGCCGCATACCTTTTATCGATGTCAAATACGGCTGATTTATATGCAAAAAATCAGGCCCGGGATTTGTTAAATACCCGATGGTATTAACAACCGTTTTATTAAACGATACGATCCATTTGTTAATTGATCTGCTTAATGGTACCCAAAACCTTTTCGTGCCGCCGTTCTCTGGAACATCAACGTCAATATATTTGGGAAAAGCCGCGCCGTTTAAGTCCCAAACGGTGAAGGCTATGGGAAATTGTCCGGCCACATTATCAAAGGTATTTGCGCGGACAACAAAACCTGCTTTATACTCGGCGTTGAGAAATTTTCGGAATTGAGCGAAATTCTGGCCGCACACAAACTTGAGTTTGGAGAACAGCGCTAATGTACACATCGGTATTTCATGGTAAATACGCGCCATAAACTGCGCGGAAAGCTCGTTGGTCGCGGCTCCGATAGCTTTTCTGTATGTAACGCGGGTTTTATGCGCTTTGGCCACGCCGGTCTTACTGTCGCCGGTTCCTATTGCCGCTACCACGCTTGCGGCCTCCGCATAAGGCGGGTTGATGTACACAATTAGTTTTTTCCGCTTTTCCGGGTCGTCTATAATATCGCATAACGCTTGCGGTAATTTACGTTCCGGCGCGGGCATTCCGGCTTTTGCACATAACTCCGCCCTTTCTATAAAATCCTCTTTGTGTCAGTATGTCGTTGAGAAAGTCGAACTGAAAAATATGCGCGTCCAAGAGGTTTAAGTTTTCATCTATCGCGGTCATTGCCTTCATGGTATCGATATTCGCCTGCTCGATGTCGAAAGCCCACACGTTATACGGATTGGCCAGCCCCGCAAGCAGATTGCCGCTTCCCGCGGCGCAGTCCCACACGTAATACTCGTCCTGCCAGCCTTTGCCGAAAACGTCCGCCAGATACTCCTTCGATTTGTCCGCCCAGACCTTCGGCGTGAAAAACGAGCCTTTCCGCTCCCGTATATTCTGCGGCACCAGCAAATCCCGCCGGTCAATAATATAGGTATGGTACTCCTCCGCAGGCGGCCTTTCGTACCGGTTCCAAAAGCGCCGGTACGCCTCCCCGTTGTCCGTAAACCCGATGTCAACATACAAAAGCCTGTCAAACTTTGTTCTGTCTTTTAATTTATAGGTGTCGTTTTCCAAAATAATTTTTAATTTATCGCTGATACTGATTGAATTGCCGTTATCGCTCATAACGTCGGCGCGGAAAAAATCACATTCCAGAACCTCCGCTTTCTTATATTCCGCCCATTCATCCTTCGCCATATTTATGGCGGGCATTACCTCTTTTACCCACTTGTAAAAAATCTGCACAAAGTTGTCTTTCGTAATCGGGCTTTTTATGGAAACCCTTCCGCCGGACGTAAAATGGATCTTGATAAAATCGCGTATCTCTCGGTCGTCGGCTCCGAAATTGAAAATCACGATTTTCGCGCCGATAAGCCGCTCGATTTTCTCCCGCGCCTTCTTGAAATCATCCGTCTCGTGATTGCTCGTCGTGGTGTTCCAGTTAAAGTCGGTTTCCGTAAAAACGGGGAGCATATCGTAAAACGGCACGAAGGCAATCCGCGCCGCGTCAAAGCACCCGAGCCACGGCGGGGCGAGGTGGTCCGCCTTTTCGTAGGTTTTCTTGCACGTCAAAACCAATTGGGTGAACATAGTAAAGACATCGTGCGCCCCCTTTTTGGCCTCGGCCCACAGGAAATGCCGGGAACTTCCGGCGCCGTCGCTGAATAAATCCCCCCGCGCCGCCTTATCGGTGATAACAAAGTCGATATTGTCGATATTCGGCTCGTAACCGAAGTCCGCAAAGTAATCGTCCCGCACCAGCCCCTTGAGGGTCTCTTCTTTCTGGATGCCCGTGTAGGTACTCATTTCTCCCTCCGTGCCCCCAGCATACCCCGCACGCCCCGCCCCATCAAGCAGTCTCCGCAGCCTCCGGCACATAAACGTCATGCGAAGCGCGGCAAAGCAGTCCCAGTCCGCTCACCACGCCACAACTCCCCGCTTCAGACACACAACTCCCCGCTTTGGAGACACGTATTCCCGTCGCAGAATTCCGTAATTCCGTGACAGAATTCCGTAAGACCGTCACGGAAATGCGTCCTAGCGCCGCGGAAGGACGTCCTAGCGCCGCGGAATTCCGTCCTAACGTCACGGAAATGCGTCCTAGCGCCACGGAAATACTTCCCGCCACGGCGCGGGCTTGCACCCGCAACACGCGGGCTTGCACCCGCACGGCAAAGGTGCGCACCTCCGGGGCAAAGGTGCGGAATTCCGGGGCAAAGGTGCGCACCTCCGTGACGGAGGTGCGGAATTCCAAAGAGGGCAGGCGTGGCGCTGAAGCGGGGCGGCGTGGTGCCGAAGCGGGCGGTAAGGGGGCGGTCGTTGTTTGAAGTGCGGCGCGGGAAGCTTATGGAACCGTCGGAGACGGGCGGAGGCTGGAGGGATGATAAATGGCCGGGGGCGTGGTATACTAATGAGTATATGCGTATTTTCGGAATACCCGCGGGTATACAAATCCTCTTCGCCTCCATTGCCCTTACGCTGGCCGCGTGCGACGGGGTTGACCTGGGGCGGGAATGGGCGTCCGCCGAAGCCTATGAGGTGAGCGCGTACATACAGGGCGTCCCTTTGGACAAATCGGGCATTATCAGACAAAACGACGCCGTAACCCCCTGTTTCAGCCGCTCCGTTGCCAAGGACATTGACGTGCGGGGGCTCCTCGTGTTTTTCAGGACCCCCGCGGGAGAGGCTGCGGGCAGAAAGACCCGCTACGCGATACGGGAAACCGCGCCGGATCCTCGAAAGCAGGAGGCCGGGGCGGACGCGGCGGACACCGACGCGGGCCCCACGGAACCCCTTGGGGAAGCGCCGGCTGCCCCCCCTTCGGAACCGGAACCGGAGACCGCGGAGGCCGCGGAAGCGGAACCGGCCTCCAAGCCGGATCCGGCGGAAGCCGCGGGGGACCGGCTTATACTGGTGGACGGTCTGGACACGCTTTGTCCGCCGTTTTCCGTGGGAGACGACCTTGCCGTCGGGTCCTATATTCTCGTGTTTCAGGTCCTGGGCGCCGAAGAGACGCTCCGTCAGACGGAGCGTCCGGTCTTTTTCGTGGGCGACGCGGAA
>JAITHR010000101.1 GCA_031279895.1 Spirochaetaceae bacterium | reverse complement strand
CCAAGGACTTCCGCGGCAGGGTGTGCCTTGTCCTGGGGGGCGAGGGCGCGGGCATCACCCGCCTGCTTAGGGAACAGTGCGACGCGCTCGTGGCTATTCCCTCACAAGGGGCGCTCGATTCCCTTAACGTCTCGGTTGCCGCCGGCATTCTACTCTACGAAATACGCCGCCCCCCGGCGGCGGGTGGCACAGCAAGGCCGCCTGTTGTTTCCGAATAATGCAACCGGCAGCGCCGGAGGCACAGCAAGGCCGCGTGTTGCTTCAAATTGGTGCAACACCGTGTCCGGTTAGCGGGCTTGCACAGCCCAGGCGCGGCTACGCTCCGCGCCGTCTCCGACGGTTTCAAACAAGGCCGCTTGTTGTTTCCGAATAATGCAACACCGTGTCCGGTTACTTCACTGTTTGCTACTTATGCGCGGCTACGCTTCGCGCCGCGGCAGGCGGTTCGGGAGCGCCGCGTTGTTGTGCGGCTGTAAGCAGTCGTTGACCACTTAGGAGCGCTTCGCAGGACGCTTATGAAACCGGCGGCGCCGGAGGCACAGCAAGGCCGCGTGTTGCTTCAAATTGGTGCAACACCGTGTCCAGTGAGCAAGTCAGTGCTGTTAAGGCGCGGCTACGCTCCGCGCCGTCTCCGACGGTTTCAAACAAGGCCGCTTGTTGTTTCCGAATAATGCAACACCGTGTCCGGTTACTTCACTGTTTGCTACTTATGCGCGGCTGTAAGCAGTCGTTGACCACTTAGGAGCGCTTCGCAGGACGCTTTTGAAACAGCCGGAGGCTGCGTTGTTGTGCGGCTGTAAGCTGACGTTGACCGCTTAGGAGCGCTTCGCTGGACGCTGTTTAAAACCGTCGGAGACGGCGTCGGAGACGGCGTCGGAGACGGTAAGGCATGATACTATAAGGAAATACATTACTCATTTTTATCCGTTTCGGTTTTTACACCGGCTTAAAAGGTATACCTTTTGTCCTGAAAGGTATACCTTTTGTCGTAAAAGGTATACCTTTTGTCGTAAAAGGTATACCTTTTGACTTGGAAGGAAATCGCATAGTACGCTATTTAATGTGATACGTTACTGTTTGTTACCGTTTGAAAGCGTATTTCGCACCGCATGAAGCGGAATATGCCCGCTTTGAGGCGCTTTGCGGGACGCTGTTGTGCCTCCCGCCGCCGGCCCGTCTCCGACGGTTTCATAAGCTTCCCGCCACCCGCCCGAACAACGACCGTCAGCTGACCGTCCGGCTTTGCCGCGGTATCAGGACGCTTATGGAACAGCCGGAGGCTGGCGGCTGTTTAAGACCTTTTCTATCTCCCGCGTGTAATACGTTACCGTCTCTTCAAGGAGTTCCGCCGTTTTTAAGCCGGGGTTGCGCCGCTTTATGGCCACGGCTCCCGGAAGCAGCGTGGCAAGGAGCAGGCTTTCCTCGGAGGTAAGGCGCCGGAGATAGGCCCAGGCGGACTGGGCTACTTTGGGAAGGTTCCGCAGTTTTTCCCCGTACTCAAAGAGAAAGTCCGCGGCGCGTACCGAGGATCCGCCCGGGGCGAAAAGACGGATGGTATGCGGAGGCGGCGCCTGCTGTTCCCTCAGGGCAAGCGGCGCGCCCAGCCCTTTTACCGGAACCACCAGAGCCCTTATGTTGCCGGTCTTTTCTTCGAGGAGTTTCCGGTATTCCCGAAGCGTGGGATTTTCGTAATACCAATGCTCCTCCCGATTCACTTTGACAAGCTCGGGGCTTCTGAAAAGGAAGCCGGAAAAGAGGGTTTCGAGCGGAGAAAGCCGGTTCTGCCGTGCCGCGAAATAGGGAAAGAGGTAGGTTCCCCGACTGTAGGCGCGGCCAAGGGGGTAGGAGAAGTCCGCGCCGTAGAGCGCCACCTGCTCCGCGCCGAGCATATCCGCAAGAGACAGCGCCGCGTAGGTAACGTTGCCGCCTGAAGTGTCAAGAAGGGGCAGGGGCCGCCAATAGCGGGAGATATAGCGGGTAAACGGATGCCCCCCTGAAAAGAAGCGGGGGTGGGAAGAGAAGGACGCCACCAAAGGGGGGCTTGCAAGGTCGAGATAGAGCGGCACGCGGTCGGGAAGCCCCGGCATAAAGTGATAGTAGCTTATATGCTGGCAGTCTATTGAAATCACCGCGTCCGGCTCAAGACCCGCGTGAAACAGGCTTGAGATGCTCGTATCCGTGGCAATGAGAAAGAAGTCGTTCCGTTTCTCCGCAAGACGGGGAAGCTGGAGGTCAAGGGACGGGCCCGCGGCGCTTATGGCGGCTCGCCGTATCGACGGGATAGGGCCGTCCTGCTGCTCCGCCCGCAGGAGGTTGCGGATGATATTAGAAAACCAGCGGGTACCGAAGTACGCCTGCACCGAATAATCGCGGGATATTGTACTGATTGCCCGGTCAACGGCGGCTCCGGCTTCGGCAAAGCGCTGCCGGTCAAACACGGTCCGCGTCCGCAGGGGAAGGACCCGCATCCCGCCGGCCAGTACGGGCTGGTAGTTGTCAAGGACGTAACGCTCCACCTGCGGCGCCGACGGGTCTATAAGGAGGTGAAAGCGGGTATCCTGAAAGAAGCGGTGGTAGTCTCTGGAATCAAGGAGCTGGGCAATGCCGTATATGTCGTAGTCTATGACCAGCACCTTTTGTATATCCGCCCGCTCAAGCGCCGCCGCGACCTGAAAGCCGCCTCCCAATCCGAGAAAGATAAGGAAGCCCTCGTCTTTGGCCAGGTTGATTAAACGGGTTCCCTCCCGTCTGGGATCCACGAGAGAGTGGAGGGGGTGGGACGCGCCTTTTCCGTCAAGCAGCGCGGGAACCGTTTCACCGGAGCGGGAGTCGAGCATCCGGTAGCGGAGCACGCCGGTTTTCGCTCTGGAAATCCGGTTGCACAGCGCGGGATCCCTGTCGGACAGCGCGAGGATGTTCTCTTCAAAGTAGCGGCGCATAGGCACTACCCCAGACTTTGGGAGATCGCGTCCCGGAGCGCCTCGCTTGTTACCTTCCCCTTATCGGGAAAGAGGAGGGGGCCAAGCTCCCGAACGATGTGCGCCGATGTCTGGGGGGCCTGTAACGCCCGGAGCAGGATTTCTTTGGCCTGGACCGCAAGGTTGGTTCTGGGCGGGATTGCCTTGGATCCGAAAAGGCGGTCAGGGCGCTTTGTTTTCCCCCAGTCCGCCGCGTCCCATTGTGTAAGGGCGTCAAAGACCGGATGGTTGGTTCCCAGGGAATACAGCCTGGGCGGATAGGTTTCAAGCTGCCTCTTAAACCACGCGGCGTAGACGTCGTGGCTTCCCCCGTTGGTGATGCCGAAGGAACGGACGAAGGTCTGGCTGTAAACCGGATTGAGACGGGACTCCTTTTCCTCCAGAAACCGGTCAAGGCTGTAGGGCCGGGCGTGGGCGCGTATATCCCGATGGCTTAAGTCCATGCCGGAAATAAAGACGTTCCCGCCGGTTAAGGTAAAGGCAACGTCCAGAGCCGAGGCGGTTACGGTTCCCCGTTGGGCGAGGCTGATAAAGGGAATGTTAAGGCTTTGCAGGATGAGGGTCTGCCAGACGCTTCCGTCGCTTATGAGGAGCAGGGGCGTTTCTCCCAACTGGGAGGGGAGCGCGGAGAAGAGGCTCGCCGCCAGAGCCGGAATATCTTTGCGCAGACATTCGTACAGATGAAAGAGCGCCCAGGCGCCGCCGTCAGTGGTGATGATAAGGTCCGGGTCAATGCCGCCGCTCCGCAGCGCCGGCACCGCCGAAGAGACCCCTAGGATAAAAAGCGGGAACCGGCGCTTCAGGTCTTGTATGACAGGAAGCGAATCTTCAAGCCCGGGCCCCGCGCCGGTTATGATACAGGGCAGGGAAGCGAACGCGCTGGCATGATGGCAGAGGACTTTTCTCGCCATGCTCAAGATCTTGAAGAAGTTTTTGAACCACCGCCTGCCGAAGACGCGGACGGTCCGTTTGTTCGCGTCAATCCGTTTAATAAAATCAGAAGTTTCCGACAAAAGTCTGAGGTACTGTTCCCCGTAGACCGACAGGGAAGGCCGCCATTCAATAATCTGAATGGACGAGGCTTCGGTATCCGGTATTTCCCTTTCCAGAAAGCGCTGGAGCGGTACGCCGCTTTCAGGGCTCCACGCGGCGCCGAGGGCATTGGTGTCCGGCGCGTCTTCTTCAGGGACGGTTTCTTCCTGTCGGATATGGAGGGCGATAATTTTGGCGTCCGGGAACTTCTCCCGCAGTATGGGTATCATATACCCCCTGCCCGGTTCCATGAGAATAAAGAAACGGGTATCGGCGCGGAAGGTTAGGGAATTAAGGTATCTTTCCGCTTCAGCCGCCGGATTATAACGGGAATGAAGCGCCGCCGTCTTCCCTCGGGTTGACGCGGCTTGGATTCGGAACATAGCGAATTACCGGACGTGTCAAAAGCCCCTTAACCGAGAGCCAATTCATTAAAGAGTTTTTTATAGGTATCAAAGTGTGCGGAAGCGGCGAATTCTTCGATTTTCGTATCCGGCAGCGCTTCTAAGAGCTGATCCATATAGGAAAGCACGATTTTAAGTTCCGTTTTGAAATTCGACAGCATGGTTTCTGAGGTACGCATCAGACTGGTAATCCCCCTTGGGTTTTTAAGTTTTTTTTTACTCTCCGCATCCGGCGGTGTTTCGGCTGGTTTTCTTTCTTTATATTCTTTCTTTTCTTTATATTCTTCGCCCGCGCCGCGCTCCGCGGTATCCCCATCCCCAAAAGGAAAGCCTTCCGCAGGCACGGCGGGCGTTTTTTCCGCGAACTCCCGCAAAGCGTCTTGTTCTATTCGGTCTAATTCCTCATCCGAGAGGTCAAGCCGGTCATCGGAAAAGATAACGTGCGCGAGCGGTTCCTCGTCAAAGGATACTTTGCCGGATGCGCGGTCGCTTATGCCGAGGGGAACTTCGATCTCGACAGACGCGAGATCATCGGGAAGATAATCGTCCGCGTCCGGCGGTTCCTCTTCTTGATCAAACTCTTCTTCATCAAACTCTTCCCCGTCGTCTAAGGCAACGGGCATATCCTTTATGGACCCGCTCTCAATCAGAAGGTCGTCGATAAGCTCCTGATCCGCTGCCGGGGAATTCGAAGGCGCGCCGCCTGCCGGATGCCCCTTTTTGGGTATTTCAAACGAAACGTCATCAAAAAGCGCCGGTTTTTCTTGGGAAATAGGCTTGTCCCCCTCTTTCCTGAGCCACTGGAGACCCTCTTCGTTTTCCAACAGGATGTCTTTGTCCCTATCCGGCGCCGCTGACGGGGAATCGAAAGAAGACGCTGCTGCGGCGTCGGTTTTCAAGAAGTCGAGGTCTTCCGCTGAAAGCTCCTCTTCCTCAAGAAAATGTACCCGCTCTTCCGCCGGCGGCGCGGGGCGCTTTTTTTCAAGGCCGCCGTTAAAAATGTTATCCAGCTCGTTGCCCGCCAGCACTATCTTTTCAGGATCGCCCCGTGCCGGCGCGGTTTTCCTGCCCGCAGTTTTCTCTGCTTTCTCTTCGGCCATCTTTTGTAGGAAAATCGTCTTAAAGCCGGTTATCTCCTGTTTTATCGCGGTTAATTCCTCTGCGATCCGCGTCAGGATCTGCATATCACACGGCTCGCGCACGGTTTCCGGCGCTGGCGGGGGCGCGGCGGTGTCTTCTTTTTGCGCGAACGTTTCTTTTGGCAGAGGCGCTTCATCGGCTATGCCGAGGGTCTTTGAAAAATCGTCTATCTTCTGGGTGAGCGCGTCCGCGTCGTAGAGGTCCGCAGGCGGCGGGGGCGCGGCGGCGTCTTCTTTTTGCGCGAACGTTTCTTTCGGCAGAGGCGCTTCATCGGCTATGCCGAGGGTCTTTGAAAAATCGTCTATCTTCTGGGTGAGCGCATCCGCGTCGTAGAGGTCCGGCGCGGTTTCCTCTTTGGCAGTACCCTGAGGCATATCGAGGGACTTTGAGAAATCGTCCATTATTTCCTTGTTGAGCGCCTCTTCGTCAAATATATCCCCCGCGTCATCAGGCTCCCCCAGCGTTTGGGGGTCGCTTTTAATCCATACGCCGTATCGGTCCAGGTCTTTTGACGGCTCGTTCCCGCCGGCATCGTTTTTAGATTTGCCGCCTGTATATGGTGAAGTCTTTTTCTCATCTGACATGAACTGCTCCCGCTGTGATAATCGGATACCTGCCGCCGGTACGCACCGCCCCGCCGTGATAAAACCGGATACCTCCCGCTTCGTGGGGCGCGCTTTTTATGCGCCTTTTCGTTACTCTCCTATTATCGAACATTGTAAGAAAATCTTGAGCTGCGCGGCTCCGCTTTGCGGCAAGCTACGCTTCATTCACGAAAAGCTCCATAAGATGGATAAAGTCGTCGATTACTTTGAGGCTGCGCCCGATGTGTCCCGCAAGGCCCTGCTCGGACACCGCCTCAATCTCTCTCCAGTTTACAAGAAGCACCGGATGGGGCCGCGCATAATCTTCCTGCAAATCCTTGAGGTACATCCCGACAAGCGTAAACGAGGTAATAGCGCGGTTTATCAATTCTTTGGCGGAGTCGTTAATAATGCTTAAGGCGACTTTCAGGTGGGTTATCTGGCCCTTATCCACCTTGGATTTTGAAATATGTCCCTTCAGTTTGGTGCCGTTCACCCCGCTGTCCCCCAGAGCCTCGTCAAACGCCGTCAGCTGCGCGGTAATCTCGGTAATCTCGTGGAGGCCCTGGGATATTTGGCGGGAAACGTCCTGAGAGGCCCAGTGTCCTTTAATGAGAAAAAGATCGCACAGCTCCCGCAGGTCGTTATGGTCAACCAGAAACGCCTTGAGATAGTTAAGCGCCGCCACGTAGGTAAAGCCGTTCGTGTTCCGTTTGAGGTACTGTTCGTTGTTGGCGTTGGTGTAATACTGCAAGCGGGTAATATCCGCGGACCCGAAGAGCTGCTTCGCAAGGTTGTCCTGCTTAACCGCCAGCGTATCCACGATGATTTTATCAATGCACTTCTGGACGTCCTGTTTCTTGGCCTTAAAAAACGCCTCGACAATATACTCCTCTTCGTCTACGGTCTCCTGCTGCCACTGGGGGTCCTGCAAGATATGGCGCGTCATAAGCGTTAAAATCCCGGACCGCTGGACGTCCTGCGCGTGGCCGACGGTCTTTTTCCACAGGGACGGCTCGATAATCGTAACGCCCCCCTTGTACCTCTTGAGAATATCAAAAACCGTTTTCCACTGATCCTGCGTCGCCTCTATAATCGGGAGGGAGATGAAGTCTTTAATATGATCGAGCATATAGCGCCCGCTTACGAAGCGGAGCTGCGGCGGGCGGGCAGTATTGCGCTCCTGCATCCGCGGGTCGATTTTCTTTAACAGCGTGAAGTAGTCGAAGCACACGAAATTCGTGAACATGATGATAAGCCGGTAATACTGGTCCACCGCGTTCATCTCCTCGATACTCATGGCCGCGGAGAGCATATCTATATCGGTGTTGAGCTGGGCGGAAAGCGCCTTCGGCTCAACGGCTTTGGAGCGTTCCGCGATGGCTTCCGGCGTGAGGCGGTCGTACACCTCTTTTAACTCCTTACTCATAAGGGACTCGACGGTTATCTGTTTAAGAATGGCGGATTTTTCGGCGTTCCGCATAAGCTGCTGGGCCGAAGCGACCGCCTTGTATATATCAAAAAAGAAGCTCCCCAAAGGCGGCGCGATTTCGCGGGTGGCGGCTTTATACAATTTACGGTATTTGTTTTGGTTAATTTCCTTAACGAGCTGTTTCAGCGCCCGTTTTCTGCGCGCTTCGGGATCGTTCCCGCCGCCGAAAAGTTCAAATATCGCGTCTAAAAAACCCATACTCAGCAATTCCTTTATGGTAGTGTTATGTCAGTCGCCCGGG
>JAITHR010000023.1 GCA_031279895.1 Spirochaetaceae bacterium | reverse complement strand
AGAAAGGAGCGCCGGCGTGAGGATAAGGCCGGCCAAAGCGCTTAACAGCATGGCAAGGGCAATGAGAAGCCCCAGGTCCCGCAGCATAATGAACCGGGAAAAGAGCAGCACCCCAAAGCCCGCGCCCACTGAAAGGGCGTCAATAATGATGGCTATGCCGGCGGTTTGGAAAACCCGCGTAAGCGCGCCGCCCGCCCCCGCCTCCCGCTTGTAGGCTTCGAGAAAATGTATCGTATAGTCAATGCCGATTCCCATTGTCAGACTGGCTATCATGGCGGTCCCGATGTTGAGCTTGATGCCCAGAAAGCCCATGACCGCGAAGTTTACCGTGATGAGCAGCACGAGCGGCGCGGCGCACACCAAACCGGAGAGCAGAGAGCGGTTCGCAACGGCGATAATGCAAAACAGGAACGCCAAGGCGATTATCATCGACGTAAAGAGGGATTTCACCACCAGCATATTGAGGGACCCTTCCACCAGAGCGCCGCCGCCTATGAGTACCGTCGTATCCGGCGGGAAATTGTCCCGGACAAAGCGCTGTATTTCGTCCACCGCCCTGTCGGTGTCGGCCTGGCCCGTGGTACGCAGCTGTATGGTGGTGCGCATGGCCGTAGGCTCAAGCGGGTCGTTGGCATAGGTGTCGATGTTTCCCGAAAGAAGCACCAGATAGTTTGACACAAGGCGCTGGAGTTCCGCTTTGTCGCGCTTCCCGTACCGTGCGGGGTCCTGCGGGATTTCGTAATAGCCCGCGCCGTCGTAATTCAAAAGCCGCGCCACCGCCCGCGCCAGATCCGCCGCGCTCCTTTCGTGCGCCTCCCCCGCGGCCTGTTCCAAAAGGGACGCGAAGGCGCGGTATTTCTCCCGCTCTTCGGTCCCCATCCCGTCTATCCCGTCCGTCCCGTCAGAATCCGCCGCCGGCACCGGCGCGGAAGGTTCGGCAGGTTCGGCAGGCTCGGCGGGGAAAGAGCCGAACCCGAAAGCGGCGTCGTCATTGTCCGCGGGAAAAGAACCGAAACCAAACGTGTCCTCTTCCCCGGACGGCGCCGGAGGTTGGGTCCGGGCCGGAACCCCGTCGGCGTTGAATACCTGGTTCATCCGCTTCACCAGGTCCGTAAACCCCATGACCTTTCCCACCTCCGGCACCCGTGCGGTAAGGTGGGCGTTGAGCCGGTCAACCGCACTCAGGGTGTCGGGGTGGAGGAGTACCTCCGGCGTTTCCGCCTGAACGACCATACTTATCACCTTTGAGCCGCCGAACCTTTCCCGAATGAAGACTTCCGACTTGTAGATGTCCGTGTCCGCCTTGAAATATTCGATGAATACGTTGTCGATGACGAGCTTTGACGCGCCGTAGAGGGATACGCAGAGGAGCGCCCCTGAAACCGCCATGACGGTACGCCGTTTTTCCGCGACGCTGGCGAGGGCGCCTGAAATGACCGCGCCGGACCGGGCGTGTTCCCGCGCCGTTACCGGTCCTTTCCGCAGGGGCTTCGGCCCGCGCAGGAGGAGGAGCGCCGGCACCAGGGTAATCGTAATGATAAAAGAGGCGGCCACGCCGAAGCTGGAAAACCAGCCGAACTCCCGCATGGGAACCACGCGGGTAAACGAGAAGGAGAGGAAACTTACCATCGTGGTCAGCATGGCAAGGAACAGGGGCTTTCCGATTTTACCGGTCAGGTCCGCGATGAAAAGCCGGTACGCCTCCCGATCCATGGCCCCAAGGTTCTGCCCCGCGTTCCCGGCGTCTTCGAGGTAATGGATGATGAGGTGGAGCCCGTAGGAGCTGCCTACCGCGATGAGGATGACCGGCAGCACGGTTGAGATGACCGAAAGCTTGATGCCGAAGAGGGGCATGGCGCCGACGGACCAGATAACCGCGGCCACCACCGAGACCAGGGACAGGGCCACCATGACCGGACTGCGGAGCGGGATGAACACGATGACCACCACCACGAGGATAACGAGCGGAACGAGCAGCGTGAGGTCCGCCTTGACCGATTCGTTTATGGTGGCGCTTATCACCGGAAGGCCGGTAACGTACACGTCCGCCATGCCGGAGAACATCTCTTTGGCTATGTCGCGGATACGCAGGAAACTGGCCACCACCTCCGGGTTTCCCGCGTTTTCCTGGGTAATGTCCAGAGGGATGAGGATTTGGGTGGCGGTAAAGTCGTCGGAGTAGAGGGCGCGGCGGTAGAGGTCCCACGAAAGGAGCCGGCGCTTGAGTTCCCGCGCCTCTTCACTCGTGCCGGCAAAGGCCTCTCCGGTCAGCGGTTCCACCGTAATCGTGTCGGCGTCTCCCGCGATGTAGTCGCTGCTTATAAGGGAGCTTAAGTCCCCCACGTAATCAATCGTTTTTATCCGCTCGACGTATTCCTTAAGTCGCAGGAGAAAGGCGCGATCGAATACGGTGCCGTACCGCGTCGCGAGGCCCACCAGAATAAAGGTGGAGCTGCCGAACTCCTCGTCGATGTAATCGGACACAAGACGCGCCCCGTCTTCTTTCGGCACGAACCGGAAGTTGTTGTTGTCAAGCTCCACGCGGGACAGCTGAAAACCGAAGAACAGGGTAATTCCGGCGATACACGCGGTAACGAGCAGGGGGCGCTTAAGGA
>JAITHR010000224.1 GCA_031279895.1 Spirochaetaceae bacterium | reverse complement strand
AGAAAAAGCTCGTCCCACTTGGGAATATGGTGGGTTTCCAGAAACCGGTTGAGGTTGTAGCCCAGGCTGGCGCGGACATAGAAACTCCGCATAAACGCGGGAAACACGATAAGCTCCGCGCCGACGCCGGTGAGGGTGCCGTTGGTGGAAAAGGGGATAAACGGGATAGGCTCTTCTTCCTCCAGCTCCCCGCGCCCGCCCCAAGACGCTTTGCTTCCCTTGAGGAGCGCGGTATCCAGAAAGAAGCTCAGGTACATATCAAAGTCAAAAAGCCGGAGCTTCCGCGACTTAAACCATTCGGAAGGGACAAAATGAAGCACGTGAAACGGGAAATCAACGTTAAGTGAAAACATATACCCGCCGTGCTTCACAATAACCGATTTGTTCAGTATCCCCCGCAGCACCCCGCCGGCTTCAACGTAGTCAGGATACCCGTCCGTACTGTACACCCGATCGAAAAACCACTGCTGGAACCGGAAACGGCTTGAAATACCGAGAAACCGCGTGAGTATCTTGTGGCCGGTTACGAAAATGCCGTACTCGTTGTGCCAGCCCGCACGGTACAGATTGTAGGTGTTGCTGTTGCTCACCGAAGCTTCAAGCCCGCTGCGGTAATTGCCGATCCAGTTTACGCGGCCAAAGCCCAAACTGTGGCTCAGCGTAACGCTCGGCCCCTTGCGCCAGAACTCCATGTCCCCCCAGGGCCGGTAGTTTATGCTCTCGGAAATTGACGGGGTATAGGTCAGTTCCCCAAAGCGGTCAACCGGTATGCCGAGCGGTATTTTCCACGCCAGACTCAGGGCGCTTGCGGTAAAAAACGAGGCGAAGTCTCCGTATTCCTCCTTGTACCGCTCCGGATTCTCCTCGTGAAGGATAAAATCCTGCTCAAACCCTATGGTCAGAGCGGTTTTGTCAATCGGAATCTCCACCGAAAGGCCGCTGACGTTCTTATACGCGAACCGCCCGTCCCCGTCATCCATGGTATACGAAACAAAATGGTCGAAATCAATGTTCCAGTCGAGCTCGAAGGCCCGAAACGGCGTGTTCGTGTCAATTTCGGCCTTGAATACGTCTTTGACCGAGCCTATCACCGAGCTTCCCTCCTTACGTTCGTAGCCAAGGTCAATACGCAGCGGGCTCATAAGCCCCAAAAAGTTATAATCCCGGAACTTGATGATAAGCTCAAAGCCGCTGTTCGAGTCGAACTTGGGATAGGGGAGGGCGATGATGTTCCACGTATCTTTCACTGTTACCAAAAGATCCACCGGCACCATGCCCCTTTGGTCCCGCTCCCCGAGGGTGTACTCAATTACCACCGATTCAAGCACCCGCTGATTGTTGAGAAGCTGAGACTTGGCCTCGATATACGCATCCAGCGCCTTTTTGTCCGCTATCTTTTCCCCGATGGTAAACTCGCCGTGGTACATAAGGGCAAACGGACGGCTCCTGCCGTTTACGTTAAAACGGACGGCGCGCAGTATAAACGTCTCCGTTTCAAGGTCGGTCTTCTCAAGAAGCGCGGCCCGCGCCTCCTGGTCCAGCGCGGTTTCCTCACCGGAGGCGTGTTCCTCTGTAGGCGGGTCTTCAGCCGGAGGTTCTCCGGCCCCGTCCGCTTCCTGACTACACAGGAAGGCCGGAAGGAAAAGGGAAAAGAAAAGGAGAAGGAAAAAAAGAAAAAGAGCGGGAGCGGAGGGAAACACATATTTTCGAGCCATCTAGCGGCCTCCAATGATACGGGCAAGCAGGGACGTTTCGGATGAAACGATGACCGCGCCGGTTTCGGAGGGAACCACGAGGCGCAGGCCCCGGTCGTTCCTCTTTTTATCTCCGGCCATGACCTTAAGAAACGCCTCGACGTCCCGCGCCAGGGGATGGGGCGCGGCGGTTTCATAGCCCAAAGACTCGATAAGGCCCGTGAGCTCCCGGGCGCGGGAGCGCGGGGTCTTTCCCAAGGCCAGGCCCAGGTCGCAGGCCCGCGCCATGCCCCATGCCACGGCCTCGCCGTGGGAGAGCGCGCCAAACCCGGCGCACGATTCCAGGGCGTGGCCGAACGTATGCCCCAGATTGAGGAGCGCCCGCTGACCCGTCGTTTCGTGCGGGTCGGACTCCGCGATACGCCCCTTTATCAGTACGGATCGGGCGATGAGGTCTTGAAGCGTATCCGCTGAAGGCGGAACGCCCCGCGCAAGAGGCGCGAGCGCGCCGCGCATAAGGGCTTCCATAAGGCCGCCCGCGGTATCCAGAACAGCGGTTTTGATGAGTTCCGCGGCCCCGGATTTCCATTCCCGCGCCGGCAGGGAGCGCAGAACCGCGCTTGCCATATAGACGTGCGATGCCGGATAGAAAGATCCCGCGAAGTTCTTGACGCCGAAAAGATCGAAGCCGGTTTTGCCGCCGACCGCCGCGTCCACCATGGCAAGAAGGGTGCTCGGCACAAGGCACAGCCGTGCGCCGCGCATATAAACCGACGCGGCGAAACCGGTAAGGTCCCCTATAACGCCGCCGCCCAGTCCGATAAAAACCCCCTCCCGCGTAAGCCCCGCGTCTTTTGCCGCTTTGAGCACCGCCTCCGCGGAGTCCCAGGTCTTCGCGCTCTCGCCCGGAGGAAGTACGCAGCAGGGAACCGCGCCGCCGCGGGCCATGCCCTCCGCAAGGGCTTTGGTACGGGTATCGCATACAAGAAGCCCTTTACCCGCGCCGATGACGCGCTCGACCGGTGGAAGTTCATACTGGATACACACGCGGGACAGGACGCCGCCAAAGGTAAAGGAATATTCGTTGTTCATGCCGCACCTTGCGTTACTCACGAAGGAAAAATCCCCCTAAAGTATCGACTATTTGACAAGTATAGCACACCGCCGCCCCCATATCCACCCGCCCAGCCTCCGGCCCGTCTCCGACGGTTTCACAGCCTCCGGCTGTTTCAAACAGCTTCCCGCACCGCGCCTGTAAGCAGTCTTTGTCCGCTTACAGGCGCGATTCGGGACGCCGCTACCGTGGGGTATGGGGAAGCCGGCCTCCCCACATCCCTTAAAAGCGCCCGCGCCGTCTCCAACGCTTCGGCACCACGCCTCCGCGCTTCAGGTACACCGCTCCGCGCCGTGCGGGTGCAAACCCGCGCTCTGCGGGTGCAAGCCCGCGCTCTGCGGGTGCAAACCCGCGTGTTGGCGGGATGGGGTTTTGCTTTGGGAAGCGGGGGTTCCGTTTTGGGCACACGGATTCCTGTTTCGGCGGGACGCATTTCCGTGACGGCAGGACGTGTTTCCGTGACGGCAGGACGTGTTTCCAAAGCGGTAGGACGTATTTCCGTGACGGTCTTACGGAATTCTGTGACGGAATTCCCTGTCTCCAAAGTGGGGAGACGTGTCTCTAACTCTCTATGAAAAAAAGAGTTATCGCAGCCTCCGGCTGTTTCAAGCATGGCCGCCTGTTGTTTCAAATTGGTGCAACACCGTGTCCGCAGCCTCCGACGGTTCGGGAGCCGTGCGTTGTTGTGCGCGGTAAGGGGCGGCGCGTGGTTCGGGGCGCTTCGCATGACGCTTATGAAACAGCCGGAGGTTGCCGTCGGAGACGGCGTGGTTCGGGGCGCTAGTCGCGGTAGGCGAGCTGCGCCCTCTTGGGAAACGCATCGCGGCCAACCCGTGTCCGCCGCGAAAGGGTTACGCTGGTAAAGCCGCCGCACCAAGCAAACGCGCTGTTCCCGATGGCGGTAACCGGCTTCCCCTTGATCCGGTCGGGAATACCCACGGTACTCACGCCGGCTCTGGATATATATTTGGTGATAGTCATGCCGCACCCGTTTTCCTCGTACCCCAGCCGGTCCGGTGCCTGTTCCGCCGCTCTCTGAGGCGCGGGCGGCGTAGGGGGCGCGGGGCTTCGGG
>JAITHR010000168.1 GCA_031279895.1 Spirochaetaceae bacterium | reverse complement strand
AAAGGCGCCGCTACCTGCCGCGCTTTCAGCACGCGGCGCACCAGATCGTCGTAACAGGTTATTTCAAGAAACGAGTCAACAAAAATGCTGTTCATCGCATAGGTGTCGGTGGTGTAAATGTCAACGACCCCAACCGTATCGCACAGGTATTTTTCCGCCACACTTCGGAGCAGAAACGGGTTCCAGTCAAAGCCGATGTCAGGATAGTTCCGGTAATCCTCTGCCTTCGCCGCGACCCGATACCCCCGCGGCCTTATCTCCTCCCGCAGGTTCTCCGCTATGCGGGCCACGTCGCCTTCCGAAAGGGGCGCGGAAACCCGCGCTAAGGTTCTGGCGTCTATTCTCAGGAACTCGTCATCCAGTTCCTTTATGAGAATACGGATAGAAAAGAAATAGAGCCGGTGGACATGGCAGAGCGCCACCATATCCGGTATTTTTATCGCGGCGTAAGGGCGCAAATGCCGCTTAATCACCGCGACGCTGGAAAGCCTGCCGATCCCCGGTCGGGCGATGTAGGGGCGGGAAAACAGAAAGGTTTCGTGAAACATATACTTCAAAATCCCGAAGAGCTTTTCGTGGTTTTCAATCCGGTTGCGCGAGAGAAAGTCCGGGAAAGAAAGGCGCATCTCATCGAAAAGCTTCCGCGCCGACAGGGGAATATGTTGCGTCCGCTCCTTGAGAAGCTTCCGAATCCGGTAATCCCGCTTTTCAATACGCAGTTTCTCGGCGTGCATATACCACCCCTTGCCCAGATTGATGAGGTTGGTGTTGGTATTCATCTTTAAGAGGAGTATTATCTCGGTAATGCCCGCGTATTCCGCGAATATTTCCGATTTATGCGCCTGTTCCCGCGCCCGAACGAAAGCCTCTATATCCTCAAGAAGGCTGGCGTTTCCCTTTTTGGCGAGGGTGTAGCGGGTGATAAAAAACCGGTCTTTCAAGCGGTATTTAAGCACCCCCTGGAGAAAGTATTTATTGGAAATATTGGAGCGCTTGAGGAGCGCGGGCTTAAAGGTCTTGAAAAGCTCGCTAAAAGAAAAAATAACCCGCGGCGAAGTATCGATATAGGCGCATATCTCCTCAAGCAGCTTCTCTTCAAGGGTAATATGATCGGGATGGATGTACACGCCGCGGTTGCACAGCACCGCGATGTCCGCAAGCCTCGCGTCTATGGCGCGGTCGTTGCGGGGGAGGTCCACCGCGCCGAAGGTATCGATAACAACGCGCCGGAAGCGCCGGATGGTGTCTTCCTCGTAAAGGCGCAGGCCCACAGGATAATGCTTTGAAAGCACGTAGTCGTACATCTGGGTCGTTACCAGTTTCTTCCGGCGGTACACCCTGCCGGACAGGAGGTAGGCGTAGGAAAACTCGATTTCGGCGGCTTTGCGGGGAATCCCCAGGTTTCGGCACGGGCCGGAGAGAACCGCGTCTTTTTTCTCTTTTTCAATGATCGCGGGAAGGTCCCGCACCGCATCCGGCGCGAGGTCGATGTTTTGGATATAACCTGTGTGATAGAACAGGGTAAGGCGCTCGTTATAGCTAAAAAACGGGCTTACGCAGCCCAACCGGGCCGCGTAGAGCAGCGTGTCCATACGCTCGAGCCCGCCGAAATAGTCCCGTACCTCCCGGGCCGTAAAGAGGTAATCCCCGTCGGTTTCGGCGTTGATAAACAAGAGGATGTCAACCGGCACCGCGTAAAGGTGTTTGACTAAAAGTTCCGTCCCCTTTGTTTTAAGCTGTCTTATGCGCTCCCGCGTAAGCCCGTACTTATCCGCTACGTGCTGGAGGGTAAGCCCGTCGTACCGGTCCCGCAGAATCGAAAGGAGACGTTCGTATTTCGGGTGGCTGTGGAGTCTCGTAAGGAGGCCGCGCACGATACTTTTGAGGTCAAGCGCGAGGATATGCAGGATGCGGAGGAAGTCTTCGGTGCTTTTGGCCGTGGCCGCGGCCGTTTCAAACACCGCGGGCACCTGGGAAACCGTGTCGAGCGGTTTTAGGAGCGGCTCGAAAGCCCCGATAGCGGCACGAACCTCCGCGCCGGATACCGCGGCGAGGTAGCGTTCCAGCGGCTTTTCCAGACGGGAAGGCGGGACGCACCGGAAGGCGTCGTGTAATCTCCGTATCCGCTCCCGCTTTTCCGCCTGGCCGGGAGCCCGCGCCGCCTCTTTCGGATACTTCAGTCTCTCCTGCCAGCCCGTAATCTCTCCGATGCTTTTGACCCCTAAGTTTTTAATCCCTTGGAGCGTTTCCCGATCCGCGTCCAGCATCATGCCGATAGTGGTAATGCCCGCACGGGAGAGGGCGTTGAAAGAGCGTACCGAAAGACGGAGCGTTTCAATCGGGGCCGCGGGGTCAAAGGACATTTCGCCGCACGCTCTTTCCCCGCCTGTTTCGTCCGCCTCCGGGTAGGACCGCGTGCCCCGGGGCGCTTTCCTTTTCCGCAGGCGCGCCCGCAGCGTCTGCCTGACGGCCTTAATCTCCAGCACCTCTTGAAGCGCTGCCAGCGTATAGTCAGCCGTAGCTTTTCCGGCGTGTTCGGCGGTGTATTCGGTGGTAAGCGCCGTAAGAAGCCCCGCTTCTTTCGCGCCGCGCAGTTCGTCATGCCCCCCGTCCCCCACAAAGAGGCAGCGGTACGGTTTTACGCCGAGGCGCTCCGCGGCAAGCCGGTAGATGGCCGGTTCCGGTTTGAGAAGTCCGGTATCATAGGAAAAAACCACCGCGTCAAAGCAGCCGTTGAGCGGGGACGCGGGCCAGTGGCGCACGTCCGCGCAGTCCGCGTTACTCACGAGAGCGGTTTTTATCCCCCCCTGGCGCAGGCGGGTAAGAAGCGCCGTGTTTTTAGGGTCAACCCCCCACAGAGCCTGGCGTATCCGCTCGACCCGCGCTTCGGCGGCGCGGCGGAGGAGTTCTTCCGGCACCTCGAGGCCCCGTAGGATGTGCGCCATCATAAGAACCGGATCCTTTATGGCGCCGCGCCCGCGGATTTCGTAATCTTTTTTGTTGCGCTCTTCAAAATCCGCCCTTTCCATTCCCAGAACGCCGTATTCATCTTCCAAATCGACGCTTAAAGGGTCTATAAGTGTAAAAAAGAGATCGAACAGTATCGCTTGAATGGCCATGGTTACCCTTTTTGAGTTGCCCGATTTTGTATAAAAAAATACCGGAACCATCTTTGTTTCCGGCTTTTCAACAGCATACAAGAACCCCGATCTATTTGTCAACAGCCTCCGGCTGTTCCATAAGCTTCCTGCGAAGCGGCTCAAAGCCGGCATATTCCGCTTACTATACGCAGTCTCTAAACATCACAGCCTCCGCAGCCTCCGGCGGCTTCATAAGCTTCCCGCGCCGCGCCACAAACCAATCTAAGACCGCTTAGAGGCGCGATGCGGGAAGCGGACAGT
>JAITHR010000104.1 GCA_031279895.1 Spirochaetaceae bacterium | reverse complement strand
TCCTGCCGGTTAAACGGAATGGCAAAGCGCCGCGCACCGGCTTTCCGCGCCTGGGAAGAAAGGTAGGACCGCAGCTTCTCCCGTATCGTCGGACGGGTGATATGCTCTATCTTCTGCATGAGCGCGATGTTCTCCTCGGCCAGGATGCCGAGCATATTCCGAATGAGCCTCCCGTGAAACACGCACGCCGACGAGCAGAGGGTAACGATCCGCCGGTAATCCACAAAGAGCGCCGTTGACTTCTCCACGGTTATCACCCCGAAAGGCAGGCGCGCCGCATCTTTCCAGGAGGAATACTCGCCGAACAGACCCCCCGGCTCGATGCGCGACAGGATACGCCGGTTCCCCCAGAAGTCGTCCTGTACGATATGGACGCTTCCCGAAAGGAGGATGCCCACCGAAGACGCCGGCGACTCCGGCGCGAAGATAATCGCGCGCTTCTCATAGCTTTTGCGGGATGCCGAAAGGCACGAGAGAATGGCCTCCACGTCAGCGCTTTCAATCCGGTCAAAGAGCGGGCAGGCCCGTAACGCCGGTTCGTACATACAATCCCCCTGATTTATGCGTATACCCTCACTCTAGCGGTATTCCAGACGAAACAAAAGGGGCGCGGTGCTAAAAACAACCGACCGCGCCCGGCAATAGCGCTATAGTTAAAGGTAAGGAGCGGTTATGATACGAAACATTATTACGATTGACAGGGAAACGTGCGACGGCTGCGGGTTATGCGTGTCCGCGTGCCACGAAGGGGCCGTGGAGATACGGGACGGCAGGGCGGCTCTTGTCAACGCGGCCTATTGCGACGGCCTGGGGAACTGCCTGCCCGTGTGTCCCGCCGGCGCGATTACCATCTCTCAAGCCGAGGCGCCCGCGTTTACCCCGCCTGACGCGCACCGCCTTACCCACTGGCCGGTGCAGATAAAGCTGGCGCCGGTCCGGGCGCCGGCTTTTGAGAACGCGGCGCTTCTCGTTGCCGCGGACTGCGCGGCCTATGCCTACGGCGGCTTCCAGCGGGAGTTCATGCGGGACCGCGTTACGCTTATAGGCTGCCCGAAACTGGACGGCGCGGATTACAGCCTTAAACTTGCGGAGATTATCGCGAAAAACCGGATAACCTCCCTTATGACGGCGCGGATGGAGGTTCCCTGCTGCGGCGGTATCGAGCTGGCCGCGGCGGAAGCGGTGAAAAAGTCCGGCAGTGACCTTTCCCTTACGGTTATTACGCTGTCCGTTGACGGGCGCGTGCTTGAATGGAGGTGAGTATGGGTGCGTTTCGGTGTCCCGGTGCCGAGTCTGTCCGGGGAACCCCCACGTGGGAGGTGAAAATATGCCCCCAATGCGGCGGGGAAATCGAGATTTTCTCGGTGGATATGCAGGTTCCCTGCGATACCTGCGGGTTTGTCGCGTATAACGACGTCCAGAGTTGTATTAAGTGGTGCCAGTACGCCCGCCAATGCGTAGGGGACGAACTCTACGAACGCCTCACCCGGCCTCCGGCTGTCTCACCGTCTCCGACGGCTTCAGCATGGCCGCCTGTTGTTTCCGAGTAGTGCAACACCGTGTCCGTTGAGCGGGCTGGTTACTGCTTAGGCGCGGCTACGCTTCGCGCCGTCTCCGGTGGTTCGGGAGCCGTGTGTTGTTGTGCGTGATAAGGGGCGCAGCGTTGTTCGGAGCGGGGCGCGTCTCGCGTTGGTGGGGGGTTTGGGGGGTCTGTGACCCCCCAGCCGCCGGAGGCAGCTGGTCTGTCAGCGCCCGCTTTGAGGCGCTTCGCAGGACGCTGTTTGAAACCGTCGGAGACGGGCCGGAGGCCTCTGTTATCATACCGTCCGCGGTTTATTATGTTCATACCTGCAAAATATCCAGCCGTCATAACAATGTAATTTGTTAATAGGTTCGTGCGTTTCGGTTATTTCGATTTTTTGTTCCTTTATAGTCGGATCGTTTGACATCATCTCCGTAACCGCTCTGTCTATAATTTCATAATCGCTTTCATTCGGTTCTCTATCCTGATAGACATAAAGCTCTATTTTGTTTTTATAATACGCATAGGCGATTGCCCTTACCCCTTTATCGATATGTCCGATAAGCGAATGATACATATTTAATTTTATATCTTTTATTATATCGGCCTCAATGATTTTATCGTATAATTCACCGGTATTTATTCTATTCCAGTCTTCCCCGTATTCTTCCGCTATCGTTATTAAGCCCAATAACGACAGCGGATCGCTTGCGGCAATATTCTTATGGCCTTTAACCCCCCTCCAGAACATAAGTTCACCGTTTTCACCAACCGTCGCGACTTTATAGCCTTTGTTTTTTATAATAGACAAGGCGGTATTCCAAGTATTTGCCGCTTCCATTAGGTTCATGGTTTATTATTTTTCCTCCATCCACTTTATTATCGCCTTCTGTATGCCCAAATAATCCGCCCGTTGCCGTCTCCGCCGGCTTCAGCATGGCCGCCCAGCCTCCGGCTGTTCTATAAGCGTCCTGATACCGCGGCAAAGCAGGCGGCGTCCGCTTAGGAGCGTGGTAAGCAGATAGTCTTTGTTTGAGTCGCTGTGCGGGACGTTTATAGAACAGCCGGAGGCTGCGGAGACGGCGGGACCGCGTCGCTTTTGCGTAGGTAGAGGGGGCCGGAGAAGACTTCGTTTTCTATTGCCTGAATGCCCCGTTCCGAAAGGGACTGTTTGGCCAGTGCCGCCAACGCTTTGGCGCCGCCGCTTTTCCCGTTGGGATCAACATGGAGAGCGGCTGCGAGGCGCGGCTCAAGGAGGCCGGTAAGCGCCGCGTAAAGCGCCGCCGCGTCGGGGCCCGTAAGGAGGATGCGCTCGGTTCCGCCGCGCAGTTCTTCCGCCGCAAGAAGCGCCAGATCCTCCGCCGATTTATCAAGGTACTCGGTACGCCGCGCCCCGCCCTGATAGAGCGCGGTAAAATACCGGCGCTTTTTGGCGTCGATAATCGGCATCACTGCCCCGGGCCAGTGCCGGAACGGAAGCGCGGCGCAGTCGAGCGTGGAAAAGGAGAGGAGGGGAACGGCCAGAGCCAGACAAAGCCCCTTCGCGGCGGAAAAGCCGATGCGGAGGCCCGTAAACGAGCCGGGTCCCTTCATGCAGGCAACCGCGGCCACCTCTTGCAGGCGCGGCGCGAATTTGAGTTTCATAAGCGCGTCCGCCGCCTCAAGGAGCAGTTCCGAATGGCGCAGGCCCGCGTCAATCTCTGTATACCAGTTCCCCTTGTCAGAAACGAGCGCGATCGAACATACCGTAGCCGCCGTATCCAGCGCCAGAACGGTCATGGCCGCTCCCGCACCGTAATACGCCGCGTCTCCCCGCCGGTTATGGCGATTTCCACGATTATCGCGTGGTCCGGCAGGGATTGAGGGAGTTTCTCACTCCACTCAATCACCGAAACGCCGTTTCCGTACAGTATCTCGTCCCCGCCGAGGGCGCTGAAATCGTCATCCCCGCGGAGGCGGTACGCATCTATGTGGTAGAACGGGAGCGTCCCCTGATATTCCGAGACAATCGTATAGGTGGGGCTGGTAATCTCTTCCGCAACCCCGAGGGCCTCGGCTATCCCTTTGGTAAGGCAGGTCTTTCCGGCGCCCAAGCCTCCGCGGAGCGCCACGACGCTTCCTTCCCGCAGGAGGCGGGCGATCCGTTTTCCTATGGCTCTGGTCTCTTCGGGAGACGCGGAATCAAAGCGGGAGCGCGCCATTTGAATCAAGGGTTTCAATCGTGGTTTTGAGCGCCTTGACGAGCGGCACCAGCGGATAGTCGACAGGTTCGGCGAGGGTAACGATAACTTCGTTTTCCCCTGTGGGCTTGGTTTCAATAAAGAAATCTATCCGCCGCTCCATGAGGGTGTCCAAAAATTCGATGCTGGCAATGCCGGAAAAAAATCTGCGGTAATAAATAGGGACGTCTTTTCGTACTATTTCTTTGATTTCGAGTATTTTCATAACTTACCTGTGTTACAATTTAGGTCATCCGTCCCTCGTTCAGGGCGGAATATAGTTTCAGAAAACGGGGGGCAAGCTCATATTCCGCTAAATCTCCCACCAGAACCGCGTCTTGGGTTTCGTAAGCCTCAAGGAGTTCTTTGAGTGCCGCGCCGAACTCTTCGATGAAGGTGTCGAGCGGAAGGGAATCAATGGAAATGGCCTCAAAGCCGCGGCCCCGCAAGCGCAGAAAGCGGATAAGGCGGAACAGTTTGTCGGTAGTATGGGAAAAGAGCTGTATGGTTTCCACAACCTTGCTGTCTTTGCCGGTCTGAATATCGAGCGGGAGGTCTTCAAGACGGGCCGCGATGTCCGAAACCGGGCCGCACATAGCGGTAAGCTCGCTTGACGGGTCCATAAGCTCCCGTATCCGTTCGTCCACGATCCGGCCCGCGTCCGCCGGGGCGGGACCGGATCCGGCAAGGGTTTTATGAACCACCGCGAAAATATCTGGAAGGTGTTCCGCGAGGAAACGGGCGGTAACGTCGGTTTCCCAGGTATCTTTGAAGCGGGTCTGTTGGTCAAAAGCGCTCTGATCATAGGAGAGGAGGTCTTCGCGGATATTAAGGAGCGCTTCGAGGGCAAGGTCTTGCCAGGCGCTGACGGTAATATTGATGTTTTGTATGGTATCGAGCCGTCGTGCGAAAGCGTCAGACAACGCAAGCGTACTGACGGTTTCTCCGTCTATCCGCAGGCCGCTGATGCGGTGTTCCGAACCCTGAAGCCATTGCTCAATGCCGGACAGTAATTCTCCCACCGTTTTTTCTGATTCCAACGTAATATCAGCCGGTTTTTCATTGATGGATATATCCATAATACCAGATTACCTACTTGCTGCCGCTGTTTTGTGTACTGAATTGATCGAGCGAGGAAGTCATCCGTTCCATACGGGTATAGGCGCCTTCCATTTGGCTGTATTGACTTTTAAGCGCCGCCTCTTTTGCGGCGAGCTGTCTGTCTAACGTATCTATCCGCCGGTTTTCCTGACTTATTCGGGAGTCTATGGTTCCGGTCTTAAGGGCGATAACCCCTCCGATTTCCGTGTAGGGCTTGGTAATCGTTTCCAAGGCGTGGGCCACGCCGGAATCCACCACGAAATCCCCGTCGGTGTCGTAACCGAAAAGCTGTTGTATAAAGGGTAATTTCGTCTCCAATGCCGTATCCAGCGCCTTTTCATCTATTTCAAGGTATCCCCGAAGCCGCGCCGGGTCGTATCCGCCGCTTCCGCTCCCCCGGACATCGGTGCCTATCCCTATTTGCGCCAGCAGCGCCATTTCCTGATCTTCTGACGTGTGATAGGGGGCGGTGGCGACCCGCTGGAGGGTACTTCTAAACTGTCCCAGAATAGAATCTCCTGAGAAGGCTCCCATGCGTTTTCGCAGTTCCGCCTGTTCCTCTTGGGAAAGGTAGGATAATTCCTGCACCACCCGATCGTCGTTGCGGGTCAGGACGTTGATATCCGCCATAAGGCGGTTATAGTTTGCCACCAGAGATATGATCGAATCTTTTATCGTTTGCCGGTCAGGTTCTATGGCTATGCGGATGGGTTTATCTTCTGAAGGGGCTTTCGGCGTAATCGTAACACCCGGAATAAGGTCTCCTATGGTGTTAGAGGGACGCGCAACCTCGATCCCTTCCATAGTAAGTATCGCGTCTTGCGCCTCAGAGACCGGGTTGCGGGCGCGTATGTTTCCCTCAGCCACATCGGGATCAAAAAGCTGGATATTTCTGATAGAAACATGGCGGTTGGTATTTTTATTGATTACTTCGATAGAGGCGATATTTTTGCCGCCGGCGATGTCAAGAAGCCGGTATTGATAGGAAGAAAAATCTTCGGAATCTTTAATAGGCGGAAGTGCGCGATTTGTTCCGTCGGCAAAGGTTAGATACAGCACTTCCATAGTATCTACTCGCGGATTTTGTTGTGTTTGCTGCGGCGGTTCCGGCTGTTTCGGAAGCTCGGCTAAGGGGGTCCATGACGGTATGGTCCCGGAAGACAGCACTTCATCGGCATTTGGTTTCCGCTCTTCCCCGGCTTCCTGAGAGGTTGCGGTATCTTCTGCGGAAAACACTTCGGTAGCCACTTCATAACGGAGCTGCACATTCCGAGAAAGCCCGCTACTCCCCTTATCAAGGGGTATAAACGCGCTTCCTCCGGCTTCCACTTTAAGCGCGTTTTCTTTATTGAGAGGTATGGCGGTGGATCCGGAGGTTTCTCCCAAAATACCGGTAGTAACTCCCAGCGTTTCGGCGGCGTCCAAAAAAACGAGGCGGTTTTCCGCGCCGGTTATCTTGGATTCTATGAGGAGCGATTTTTTGCCTGCCTGCACGGAGATAAGGCTGGCGCCGATTTTATCCCGTCCCCGGCGATTAAGCGTTTCGGTAAATTCACGCAGAGACCCGCCTCGAAAAGGAAAGGTTATGGTTTGCTGGCCTATCGAGAAGGTATAGGTTCCTTCGTCGACCTTAAAAGAATCTTCGAGAGGATCGGACAAAAAACGATCCGCTTTGGCGATTTGCCTGACGGTAAAGCTATATTCCTGTTCTGCGGCCTCTCGCGTGGCAGTTCCAGAAATAGCCGACGGGTTTGCCGAATTAACCACTCTATCGTTAAAAGGATTCTGAAAAGAATAAAGAAATCGGGCGCTCTCTCGAAGTGCCGTGATACGGCGTCCCAAGTCCTGCCAATAGGTCTTTTGGGCCTGTAAA
>JAITHR010000250.1 GCA_031279895.1 Spirochaetaceae bacterium | reverse complement strand
GCGGGCGGGTGGCTTTGGTGAGGATGTGGTCGAAGCTGTCGGCAAAGGCTTTGAGTTCCCGTTTGCCGTAAGTTGCGGAACGCCGCAACCACAGGCCGCTCTCCGCAAGGTACACCATGAAATTCCGCAGGGAAAGGCGCTCCCTTATATTTTCCGGCGTATATACCTGTCCCCGATCGTCAATGACCATAACCTGGGATGCCACCAGACGGCTGGCAAGGGGAACGTCCCGCGTGAGAACCAGGTCCCCTGGCCGGGCGAGTTGGAAAATCCGGTCGTCCGCGGCCCCTTCCCGCGCTTCGCAAACCTCCATCACCGCATTGCCCTCGATTACCCCCGGAATAGGCCGGTTCGCCGCGAAAATCGCCGGAATACCGGTTCTGCGGGAGGCGCGCAGCACGGTTTCGCGGGCCTGGCGAGGAAAGGAGTCCGCGTCTACCAGTATTTTCACGGGGACCCCGCCGCGTAGAGCGTGTAACGGCCCTTAAGGAGCGCGTCCCCGGCAGGCGGGATGAACAGCGCGGCGCCTTTACGCACGTCGAGGGTTTGGGACCCCCGCGTTATGCTGACGCGGCCCCGGGTAACGAGCGCGATAGTCGGCCCCGCGGCGCACAGGCGCGGGCTGTCCCTGAGTACCCTGAGGGAAAACTCGGCGCAGCGTTTCGGGTAGACCCCGCCGGATTCCGGGAGCGCGAACACTTCCGGGGTAAACGGCGCGAAGTCCAGCGCTTCGAGGAGCGCCTCGCGGTCCACGGGTTTGGTAGTGAGGCCGCCGCGCAGCACGTTGTCCGAGTTGGCCATAAGTTCCACGCCGAAGCCGGAAAGGTAGCAGTGGAGGATGCCCGCGGGGATAGGGACCGCCTCGCGGGGCCGGAGGTCAAGGGCGTTAAGGTATAACGGCGCCAGGGCCGCGGGATCCGAAGGGTAGCGTGCCGCAAGACCGGAGATACTGCCGCGGGAGATCCGGTGCCGCGCCCGGCGCGCCCAGGCGTCCCGAAACGCGGGGGCGTGGAGCGCCGCGAAAAAGGCGCGGAGGCCCGCGGTTTTAAGGGCGGCGCAGGCATCTTCAAGGGCTGCGCGGACCGGCTGCGGGCATCGCGCCGCGAAGCGCCGCACATCAGAATCAATGAGTGCGGGATCCCGAAACCCCGCGAGTATTCGGGTACGGGAGAGGGCGCAGAAGAGTTCCGGCTTGTGGTTCGGGTCTTTGTAGCGCCGGTCCGGATGCGCCGGCGGGATTCCGAGCCGGTTTTCCCGCTCCCAGCCGGCGCGGGCCTGTGCGCGGTTCGGGTGGGCCTGAAGGGACAGGGGCGCGGCGATGCCGAGCACCTTGAAGAGAAAGGGCAGGGTTCCGAAGGCGCTTACGGTTTCCGGCCCCAGATACCGCGCCGGATCCCCGCGTATCAGGTCCTCTAAGGGTACGGGTCCCTGTTCGCTCCGAACCGTTGACGGGCCTTCCCGGTGGATACCCATCCAGAGTTCGGCATAGGGCGTTTCTTCCGGGTTTTCTATGCCCAGAAGACGGGGGATCCGTTTCGGGGACCCCCAGGCATAGTGTTTTACGGGATTTTCTAAGACGAACAGAGAGTTCATGGCGCGCCGCGTTCCGCTTCCAGAATCGCGTCAATGCGGGCGATCATATCCAGCGTAATCTGTTCCGCTTCTTTTACTTCATGGTCTTCGGGTTTCTGCTCCGACGCTTCCCGCTGTATCTGCTGTATTTTTTCGCAGAGGAGAAAGCCGGTTAAAATAGCGAGTTTGAGCGGGTCCCGCAGGCCGGTGGACTCCTGAATGCTTCCGATGGCCAGCCGGTAGTTGCGGAGGATGCCTTCGAGGTACACAGGCTCCTCCTCCGCGGTAATCGAAAACGAGGTGCCCAAAAGCTCGATGGAGAGATCGTTTTTTCGAGGGACCTTCCGCTCCTGAGACGGGTCGTTGTGCGGCATAGGAACCTCTAATCTTGTTCTTCCGGCGCTTCCAACTCAGAGGCGGGTTCCTCATCACCTTCGTCCGGCGGCTCCGCCGGCGCGATCGGTTCCCCGCGGGTTTCTTCTTCAGGGCTGTCCGCCGTGTCCGGGTCTTCCTGGTGTCTGGTTTTTTGTTCTATGGAGTCCTCGAACTGGCTGAGCCTGTTAAGCGCGGAAAGAATGCCGCTTTCAATAGCTCGCTGCTCTTCTTTATACGCCTGAATGATCGCGTCCCGGTCATCAATCTGTTTCTGATACCCTTCCGCTTTTTCCCTAAGTTGCGCGTTCTCCTCCATGAGCCGCTTGGCAAGTTCGATTTCCTTATCGACTTTTGATTCTAATATCCTGACGTGTTCAAGCATTCCCATTTTTACGCTCCCAGCGCCGCCTTTGCGCGGGCTACCACCGCCTTGAACGCGGAAATGTCGTCTATTGCCAGAGACGCCAGGGCCTTCCGGTTAATGGTTACGCCCGCTTTCAGGAGGCCGTTTATAAAGCGGGAATACGAAATGCCCTCGTCCCGGCACGCCGCGTTGATACGGATGATCCAAAGCCGGCGGAAATCCCCCTTACGGTCTTTCCTGTCCCGATAGGCGTAAGAAAGCGCTTTGGTAACCGCGTCTTTGGCGGCTTTGTAATTGGAATGGCGTCTGCCCCAGTATCCTTTCGCCAGTTTCAGAATTTTCTTCCGATGTTCCCGTCGTTTGGAACCGTCTACCGCTCTTGACATACTTCTCTCCTTTCTCTATCCGTAAGGCAATAACTGCTTGCGTATGGTTGACACATTATCATGGGATAATATTCCGGCATGGCGGAGATTTCGTTTCCGCTTGCTTGATTTCTTCGTGAGAATATGGCGAAGGTTCTGTTTCTTATACTTCACCTTGCCTGTTCCGGTAAAAGAATAGCGCTTGGCGGCGCTCTTCTTGGTCTTCATTTTCGGCATGACACCATCCTTCACGTTAAAAAGCGGCCTCCGCCTCGGGGCGGCGCCTTTTTAACCCTTATTTTTTGTTTTGGGGCTTAGTATCATGGACATAAACCGTCCCTCCATAGAGGGCGCCTTATCCATAACGTATTCCCCTTCAATATGTTTAAGCACGTCTTTAAGCACGTCCAGGCCCAGCTCCGTATGGGCGAGCTCCCGCCCTCTGAAACGGATAGTAACCTTGACCTTATTGCCTTCCGCAAGGAATTCCCGCACGTGCTTCGACTTGAAATCCATATCGTGATCGTCAATCTTCGGCTGCATACGGATTTCCTTGAGTTTAAGCAGTTTCTGCTTTTGTTTCGAAGCCCGGACCTTTTTTTCATTCTCGAATTTGAACTTACCGTAATCCATGATTTTGACGACCGGCGGCGACGCCTGGGGGGCAACTTCCACAAGATCAAGACCCTGCTCTCTGGCAATAGCGAGGGCCTCCAGGGTGGGTATAATGCCCTGTTTCTCCCCCTCATCCCGAATGAGGCGAACTTCTCGCACTCGAATCTGTTCATTTATTCGTAAATCCTTATCCGACAACTGATCTGCCGCCAAACACCTCTCGCTCTTTGTTTCGGCGGCGTTCCTCCTTACATACGACTTCACGTCAGGGTCAGCGTAAACTACGCGGCACAGCGACGCCAACGCGGCTGCGGTTCACAGGTGGCCGGAGGGCGTACCCGGGATCCGAACCTCATTATACTCACCGAAATAATATTTTGTCTACCCCTTTACC
>JAITHR010000237.1 GCA_031279895.1 Spirochaetaceae bacterium | reverse complement strand
GTCCGCGCCGCGAAAAGATACCGCTCAAACTGGCGCTGAATATCCACCGCCGTCATTCCCGCGATACTTCTCAAATTCGCGGTAGCGGTACTGGCTTGGAGTTTACTGGATTGACTTAGGGTAATGATTGATATGGTAGCTACGACAACCGCGGTAATAACGCTCACAATAACCGACAACTTAATCCGTAATCTCACAAAATCCTCCTAAAGATACTCCATACGAGATTTTTTCATAGTATCTGTCATATAGAGCGAAAAATATACGCCGACGGCTCTCAAGTAAAAATCCCGGGCTTTGTAAAGCGCCGCGAAACTTCGTTCTTTCCTCTCCGTAACCTTATCGACAAAACATATACTAACATAGCATACCTACTCAATGCAAGCCGCCTGTCGGGTTTTACGTTTGGGGCGCGTGGTTTATGTAACGGCGCAACGGCCCCGAGCGGGCGGCGCACGGACCGTTGCGGATGTGGATAACATGTGGATAACACGTGGATAACCTGTGGATAACTAGCATAACTTTTAGCATAACTTTAGGGGTCGTGGATAACGCGCAAAGTTATCCACATATTACGCTAACGTTATCCACAAGTTATCCACATCCTAATTCCTTATTTTGCAAAGCGTTACATGAGTTATCCACATATCCACGCCCCCTACTACTACCGCTACTACTATTTATAAATTTAGTAATAGAAGAGCTTTCCCCCTAAGCCTCCCGCGCCGCGGCTCAAAGCAGTCTCCGTCCGCTTTGAGCCGCGTATCAAGACGCTCCGGTAAAAGAGGTAAAAAAGCGTTTTGCGCTTGTATAAGCGCGGCAGGTTTTATAAGATAGACAGGCCGGCGCTTAAAGCCGGCGCTTTTTTATTTTTTTTATTTTTTATTGATACAGCAAGGAAATCGTTTATGACCTATCAATATTGGGATACGCATCTTGAGACCATGTCCCGCGAGGATTTGACCGCCTGTCAGGTGGCGCTCTTGCGAAAGACCGTCAGCGCCGCGCTCAGAACCCCGTTTTACCGAAAGCCCCTCGCTGCCGCGGGCATACGCGGCGAAGAGTCCGTTACCTCCCTCTCGGACCTAAAGCGCCTGCCGTTTACCACCAAACACGACTTGCGCTCCGGATTCCCCTACGGGTTTCTGAGTATCCCGCAGGAGCGGGTCGTGCGCCTCCACGCCTCAAGCGGCACCACCGGAACCCCCACCACGATTTATTTCAGCAAAGACGACATTACCCGCTGGACCGGCTTTGTGGCGCGTTCCATTTACGGCACGGGCTGCACCAGATTCGACGTGTTTCAAAACATGATTACCTACGGGCTTTTCACCGGCGGACTGGGGTTCCACTCAGGCGGCGAGGAAGTGGGCATGACGGTTATCCCCTCCGGCGCGGGAAACACGACCCGCCAGTTCCGGCTCATGCAGGACTTCGGGACCACGGTGGTCCACGCCACCCCCAGTTTCCTCCTCCATCTGGAATCCAAAATGCGGGAAGAGGGGGTCGACCGGAGCCGCCTGCGCCTGAAACGGGCATTTGCCGGCGCGGAACCCTATTCCGAAGACACGCGGGCGCGGATTGAGGAGCTTCTTGGTATTGACGTGTATAACTCCTACGGGCTTTCGGAGATGAACGGGCCCGGGGTGGCTTTTGAGTGCCAGCGCAAAGACGGTCTCCACCTCTGGGAAGACGGGTTTATTCCAGAAATCATACACCCCGATACGCTGGAACCTGTGCCTGACGGGGAGATCGGGGAATTGGTGCTTACCTGTCTTTGCCGGGAGGCCACGCCTATCCTGCGGTACCGGACGCGGGATCTGACCGGCTTTTACGCGGAGCCCTGCGGGTGCGGCAGAACCCACCGCCGTATACAGCGGATTAAGGGACGCACTGACGATATGCTCATTATTAACGGGGTCAATCTCTTTCCCAGTCAGATTGAAGAGGTGATTATGTCCATAAAAGAGGTGGGCAACAATTACCTTATTGTGGTGGAAAAAGACGGGGCCCTCGACAGGCTGACGGTAAAGACCGAGGTTAATCAGGCCATCTTTCGGGACGACACCCGCCCGCTTAACGCGCTCAAGGAACGCATCCGCAAAACGCTGCAAGCGTCTATCACCATAAATCCCAAAGTGGAGCTGCACGAGAGCGGGAGCCTCCCCGTATCCGAAGGCAAGGCGACCCGCGTCCTCGACTCAAGGGCGGCCAGCCGCCTTTGAGCCGCGCCGCCGTCTCCGACGGCAGCCTCCGGCTGTTCCATAAACCTCCCGCGCCGCGCTCCGAACAACGACTGTCAGCTGACAGTCCGCCTTTGAGTCGCGCCACCGTCTCCGACGGTTCCATAAGCTTCTCACTTCGCGCCACACAGCTGTCGTTGACTGCTTAGAGCCGCGCCGCATGAAGCTTATGAAACAGCCGGAGGCTGCCGGAGGCTGCCGAACAACGCGCCGCCCCTTACTGCGCACAACAACGCACAAACCGCCGGAGACGGCGCGAAGCGTAGCAGCGCCTGGGCTGTGCAATCCCCCTAACTGGACAAAGTGTTGCACTACTTTGAAACAACAGGCGGCCATGCTGAAACCGTCGGAGACGGCGGTTAGGACTTCTTGAACTTCAGTGTTTCAAGCCGCGCTTCCCCTCTGGTGAAGGTAAACCACAGCTCCTTTTCAGTACGCTCCCGCAGGATTTTATAGAAAGACGCAATGTCCCGAACCGGCTCCCCGTTAATGCCGACAATGAGATCCCCCCGCTGAAGCCCGATAACCGCCGCGGGCGTTTCGGGAATAACCTGGGCCACATACAGCCCCTGGGCGCCTTTCTCCAGTTTCAGGCTCTCCCGTACACTGTCCGTAAGGGTAAACGCGAACACCCCGGGCCACAGCTTCTTGTTCTCCGCGGCAACCGCGTCGCTCCGCGCTTCAATGCGGATGTCAAAGTCTTTTATCCCGCCGTCCCGAATAACCTTGAACTTCGCCGAGTCCCCGGGTTTCAGGTCTCCGACCATAAGGGTCAGGGGATTAACCCCCCGCACCTCCTTGCCGTTGACATGGGTGATGAAGTCCCCGGGTCGTATGCCGCCCTTGTCAGCCGGGGAGCCGAGGAACACCTGCGCCGCCAGCGCGCCGCTTTTCCCCTCCACGCCCAGGGCCTTTGCCATGTCCCGATCCGGCTCCGAGAGGGAAACCCCAAGCCAGCCGTAGCGTATCTGGCCGGAGTTGATGAACTCGTCGATAGAACGCTTGGCGTTGTTAATGGGAATGGCGAACCCGAGACCCACGGACCCGCCGCCGGTATTGCTGCTTGCGATCCACGTATTTATGCCGATAACCTTTCCCCGAATGTTGATAAGGGCGCCGCCGGAGTTCCCCATATTTATCGAGGCGTCGGTCTGGATGAAATCGTTGATATTGTTGCCCGGGCCGCCGGTGCGCCCCACGGCGCTCACAATGCCCATCGTAACCGAAGAGACCAGCCCCAGGGGGTTGCCCACCGCAATGGCCCAGTCCCCGACCTTCACCGAGTCCGAGTTGCCCAGTTCCGCCGGCGGAAACTCTTCGCCGCTCTTAAAAGAAACCATGGCCAGGTCCTTCCTGTCGTCTTTCCCCACCAGAGTTGCCGGATATTCCTTCCCGCTATAGGCCGCCACCTGTATCTCGTTGGCGTTTTCAACCACGTGGTAATTGGTCAGCACGTAGTAGGTGTCCCCGTCCCGTTTGACGATGATGCCCGATCCCAGCCCCTGGGACCGGTATTCCCGCTCCTGCCCCCCGCCCTCTCCGTCCCGGGGCCCGAAGAAAAACTCCCAGGGTATCCCGTTAAAGTTCGGGCCCTGCTGTTTCCTTATGGATACGGTTTTAAGCTCCACCACCGAGGGAAGCACCTTGTTCGCCGCGGCGCCGAAAGCGGTTTGCAGCCCTTCCGCCAGAGTAAAGGCGTTCTCAATGGCCGCGGGGTTTTCCTGCGCCCGGGCAACCTGACCGGATTGGGGCGTCGTGCAGGAAAAAGAAAGAAAGGCGAGGGAAAACCCGAAGATAACGCCCAGAAGCACCAGATTAAAGAGCAGGAAATTTTTTGAAGAAAGTTTGTTTATGAGATTCATACACGCTCCTAATTAAAACTACCCCTCCACTCTAAGGAACCCGCCGGATAATGTCAACCGAAGCGCCCGAAGCGGAGGTATTCTGTCGGTTCACCTTATAAAATACCCCTATCCCCCGAATAGTTACAGCCTCCGGCTGTTTCAAACAGGGCCGCCTGTTGTTTCCAAACGGTGCAACACCTTGTCCGCCGGCGGCGCCGGAGGCACAGCATGGCCGCCTGTTGCTTCAAAGTAGTGCAACACCCTGTCCGGTAAGCGAATCAGTGCTGTTGAGGCGCGGCTACGCTCTCGCGCCGTCTCCGACGGTTCCATAAGCTTCCCGCGCCGCGCCTCAAACCAATCTCTGTCCGCTTAGCGGCGCCGTCTCCGACGGCTTCAGCATGGCCGCCTGTTGCCTCCAAGCGGTGCAACACCCTGTCCGGTTAGGGGGCCGGCTGCTGTTGTGGCGCGGCTACGCTTCGCGCCGTCTCCGACGGTTTCATAAGCTTCCCGCGCCGCGCCTCAAACCAATCTCTGTCCGCTTAAAGGCGCAGCCCGCGCTTTAGGGACAACAGTCCGCGTTTCGGAGACGGCAGCCCGCGTTTCGGGGACAACAGTCCGCGTTTCGGGGACAGACGTCCGCGCTTCAGGGACGGTAGCCCGCGTCTCGGGGACGGTAGCCCGCGTCTCGGGGACGGTAGCCCGCGTTTCGGGGACAGACACTCGCGCTTTAGGGACGGTAGTCCGCGCTTCGGGGACAACAGTCCGCGCTTCGGGGACGGTAGCCCGCGTTTCGGGGACGGTAGTCCGCGCTTCGGGGACGGCAGCCCGCGTGTCGGGGACAGACGCCCGCGTTTCGGGGACAGACG
>JAITHR010000206.1 GCA_031279895.1 Spirochaetaceae bacterium | reverse complement strand
CGAGTGAGGAAAAGATGGATTATAAGAAAGCCGGCGTGAATATCGGGGAGGGGTACCGTGCGGTGGCAGCGTATCGGGAACTGGCGGAGAACACGCCGCGGAACGGGGTAATCTCCGGTATCGGCGGGTTCGGCGGGCTTTTTTCCCTGAAAGAAATCATCGCGTCCGGCGCGGGCATGGAAGATCCGGTGCTGGTTGCGGGCGCCGACGGGGTGGGAACCAAGCTGGACGTGGCCTTCAGAACGGGAGTCTATGACACGGTGGGCGTTGACTGCGTGGCTATGTGCGTAAACGACGTGGTATGCCACGGGGCGAAACCCCTGTTCTTTCTGGACTACCTTGCCTGCGGCAGGCTTGACGCGGAAGCCGCGGCCTGTATGGTAAAGGGCGTGGCCGCGGGATGTCGGGAGAGCGGAGCCGCGCTTCTGGGCGGGGAAACCGCCGAGATGCCCGGGTTCTACGCCGACGGGGTGTATGACATCGCGGGCTTTGCGGTGGGCATTGTTGACAAGCCGCGCCTCATAGACGGCGGAACCGTGTCCCGCGGGGACGCGCTTATCGGTATCGCCTCCTCCGGCGTCCACGCCAACGGCTTCAGCCTCATACGCGCCGTTCTTTCGGATCTCGAAGAAGACTTCGGCGGTATGCCGATCGGTCGGGCGCTCCTTGAACCCACGCGGATATACGTCAGGGCGGTTCTGGGACTGGAAACTCCGCCGAAAGGCGCGGCCCATATCACAGGCGGCGGGTTTTACGAAAATATCCCCCGCATCTTTCCCCAAGGTTCGGGCCTCGGCGCGGTCATTAACCTCGGAAGCTGGAAGATACCGCCGCTTTTCTCCCGTATCGCCTGCGGTATCGCCGGCGGGCCGGAGCGGGGCCGCACGGCGCAGGAAGCCGGCGCGGAACTGCTCAGGAGCGACCGGAACCTGCGGGAAACCATGTTCGGCGTGTTTAATATGGGTATCGGCATGGTGCTTGCCGTCTCCGACGCGGCGCGGGAGCATACCTTGCGCCGCCTTGGGGAAACGGGGTATCCGGCATGGGTTATCGGACAGGTCGAGGCGCGGGACGCGGGCAGTGCCAAAGGGGTACGCTTTGTCTGACGCGGGCGGCGCGGCGCGGATACTGGTTCTGGTTTCGGGAAACGGCACCAACCTGCAAGCCCTGCTTGACGCGGAGAAGCGCGGCGGACTTGGCGGCGCCGTGATTTCCGGGGTCCTTTCGGACCGGTCCGGCGTCTACGCCCTTGAGCGGGCGCGGGCGGCGGGCGTTCCCGCGTGGACTTTTCCCCGCGGGCCCGACCTGTCTGACCGGATTCTCTCCCGCGCCCGAGATCTTAAGGCGGACGTCATCGTGCTTGCGGGGTTTCTTTCGATACTTGCGGGCACCCTTATAGAAGCCTACGCCGGACGGATGGTCAACCTGCACCCCAGCCTGCTCCCCAAGTTCGGCGGCAAAGGGATGCACGGGCTCGCGGTCCACCGGGCGGTTCTGGCAGCCGGCGAAAAGCTCTCCGGCTGCACGGCGCACCTCGTAACGCGGGATGTGGATGCCGGAGAAATACTGCTTGCGCGGACCGTGCCGGTACTGCCGGACGACACGCCGGAAAGACTGGCCGATCGGGTGCGGGCAGAAGAACACGCGGTCATCACGGCGGCGGTAAAACGTCTTGTGGCTGCGCTTCGCGCAACGGCGGGCGGTTTGGAAGCGGCGCAGCCTCCGGCTGTTCCGGCATGGCCGCCTGTTGTTTCCGAATGGTGCAACACCTTGTCCGGTGAGCAGTCCGGTTGCTGTTAAGGCGCGGCTGCGCTTCGCGCCGTCTCCGGCGGTTTGGAAGCGGCGCGTTGTTGTGCGCAGTAAGGGGCGGCGCGTTGTTCGGGGCGCGGGGCATGACGCTTATGGAACCGTCGGAGACGGCGTTGTTCGGGGCGCGGGGCGTCTCGCGCTACCGTGGGGTCCGGGGAGGCTGGCCTCCCCAGCCGCCCGCTTCGTCGCACTTCGCAGGACGCTGTTTAAAACCGCCGGAGGCGGGACGCTTATGGAAAAAAGCGAAAACATAATTGGAGTTTTATAGAGGGAATACATGGAACAGAGTACAAACATGAAAAAGAACGCGCTTATAAGCGTGTACGATAAGGAAGGGGTAGGGACGCTGGCGTCTTTTCTCCGCGAGTCCGGCTGGGAAATCTTCTCCACCGGAGGGACCGCCCGTTATCTTGCGGGAGAGCGCATTCCGGTCAGGGACGTTTCGGAGATTACCGGCTTTGCGGAGTGTTTCGACGGTCGGGTAAAGACGCTCCATCCGGCTCTGTACGGCGGGATTCTCGCCAGGCGGGACAAAAAGTCCCATCTGGACGAGCTCGCGGCTTTGGGGTTCGGCGCCATAGACCTTGTGTGCGTCAACCTGTATCCCTTCTTTGACAAAGTGCGGGAACAGAGCGCCGAGGAGGAACTCCTTGAGTTCATTGACATTGGCGGGAACGCCATGCTCCGGGCCGCGGCCAAGAATTATCGGGATGTTATCGCGCTTACCGACAGCGCCGATTACGCGGCGGTCATCGCGGACTTGAAAGCCGGCGGGGTATCCCACGCGGCGCGGCGCGGTCTTGCGGCGAAAGCGTTCGCCCTCACCGCGGCCTATGACGGGGCCGTGGCCCGCCGGCTTCTCGACGATCCCTATCCCGCGTACTGGCCCGCGGCTTTCAGGAAGTCCCGCCCCCTGCGCTACGGGGAGAACAGCCACCAGTCCGCGGCGCTCTATTTCAATGTCGACCGGTTCGGCGCGTTTTCATCGTCCGCTATGGAACAGCTTGGGGGCAAGGACCTCAGTTACAACAACATTCGGGACATTGACCTTGCGTGGAAGGCGGTCTGCGCCTTCGGCCTTGAGTCCGACCAATGCCCCCCGCAGGGCGAGGAGGAGGCGCGGCGGCTTTTGCCGAACGTCCCCGGACTGCCTCCGGTCTGCTGCGTGGCGGTGAAGCATACGACCCCCTGCGGCATCGCCTTGGGGCATACCCTTGCCGAAGCCTACGCCAAGACCTATGCCTGCGATCCGGTATCCATTTACGGGGGTATTGTGGCGTGCAACGTGCCGGTGGACAAGGCCGCGGCGCTTGAGTTCTCCGATTTGTTTCTGGAGATTATCATTGCGCCGGACTTTGAAGACGACGCGCTTGCGGTGCTGCGGGAGAAGAGCGACCTGCGGATTATCCGCACCCGCCGCGCCCCGCGTGAGACCTACGAGTGCGTTTCGGTTGACGGCGGGCTTTTGGTACAGGAGGCGGACCACAGGCTTCTCTCGTCGTGGAATGTTCCCACGCGGGTAAAGCCTGCCGACGCGGACGTTCAGGATATGCTTTTCGGCTTTCGGGCGGTCAGTTTCGTGAAATCCAACGCGATCGTGGTGGTAAAAAACCATGCTGCCCTTGGCATAGGGTCCGGCGAGACGAACCGGCTCTGGGCCGCGGAGCTTGCGTTGAACCGGGCGGCGCGGGCAGTGGCTACCGGTGCGCGGAACGGTTCGGACAACGGCGCGCCGGCGCGGGTGCTGGCTTCGGACGCCTTCTTTCCGTTCCCTGATGTGGTCGAGCTTGCGGCGGCCACCGGCATTAAAACCATCATCCAGCCCGGTGGTTCCGCCAAAGACCGGCTCGTGGTGGAGATGTGCGACAAGTTAGGCGTGGCAATGGTTTTCGCCGGCATCCGCCACTTCCGCCACTAACCCGCAGCCTCCGGCGATTTCAAAAGCGTCTTGCGGAGTGCGGCAAAGCGGGCGGAGAGTGCGTAAGGGCGCGGCACGGGACGCTTAGGGAACAGCCGGAGACTGCGTGACGGGGAGGCGTGTTGCCGAAGCGGGGAGTTGTGCCGTAAGCGGGGCGGCGTGGCGGGAAAGCGGGGGTTGTGTCGGCAAAGCGGGGAGGCGTAGTGCCGAAGCGGGACGGCGTGGCGCCGAAGCGGGGCGGCGTGGTGCTGAAGCGGGGGGTTGTGTGCCTGTAAGCGGACTGCGAGTGCTGTGAGCCGCAAGGCGGGACGCTTATGAAACAGCCGGAGGCTGCGCGAAGCGTAGCCGCGCCTAAGCAGCACTGACTCGCTCACCGGACAAGGTGTTGCACCGTTCGGAAACAACAGGCGGCCATGCTGAAACCGTCGGAGACGGGCCGCGCCTGGTCCGTGCAAGCCCGCTAACCGGACAAGGTGTTGCACCGTTCGGAAACAACAGGCGGCCATGCCGGAACAGCCGGAGGCTGTGTTGAAACAGCCGGAGGCTGGGGGCTGTACCTGACCGCTTTGCCCAGGCGCGGGAGCGCCGCGGCAAGGGAATCCGCGTCCCTGGCCCATAGGGTCATAATTTTTTCCCCTGGGGACACGGGGTCCCCCCGTTTCTTGTGGAACTCCACGCCGGCGACGGGGCTTACCGTGTCGTCCGCACGGTTCCGGCCCACCCCCAGTATGACGCCGGTATGCCCCACCTGCCCCGCGTCTATTCCGGCGATAAAACCGGAACCCGAGGCCGCGACCTCCCCCTTAAACGCGGAGCGGTACGTGCCCCGAAGGGCCAAAAGCCGCGCCGCATCCCCGCCCTGCGCCGCGACGTTGGCAAGGAACCTTTCGCGGGGACGTCCGCTCGCAAGTTCCGCCGCGCAGAGCGCCAGCCCCTGGTCAACCGAACCGGCTTTGCCCCCCAGCACCGCCATACGCGCCCCCAGCGCCAGCGTTACCTCCATAAGATCCGCCGCGCCAGCGCCCTCAAGACAGTCAAGACATTCCTCCACCTCAAGAAAGTTCCCCATGGTGCGTCCCAGAGGCTCGTTCATGTCCGTAAGGATCGCCGCCACCTGTATCCCCAGGGCCGCGCCGGTATGCGTGAGGGAAAGCGCCAGCTTCTCCGCGTCCGCCGGCTCTTTCATAAACGCGCCGGACCCGTATTTCACGTCCAGCACCAGAGCTTCGGTCCCCTCGGCCACCTTTTTCGAGAGGATGCTGGCGGTAATAAGCGGGACGGACTCCACGGTGCCGGTTACGTCCCGCAGCGCGTAGAGGAGCCGGTCCGCAGGCACTATATCGGCGGTCTGGCCGGTCATGGCAAAGCCCGTGTCCCGCAGAATATCCCGAAACTCCCGGGCGCTCAGGTTCGTCCGATACCCCGGAATGCTGTCCAGTTTATCCAGCGTGCCGCCGGTGTGTCCCAACGCCCGACCGGACATCATCGGGTCTTTCATGCCGAGGGACGCGGCGAGCGGCGCGAGGATAAGGCTCGTCTTGTCGCCCACGCCGCCTGTGGAATGTTTGTCGACAAACGGCCCCGGTATGCCGGAGAGGTCCAGCACCGCGCCGGAACGCACCATCACCTCCGTGAGGGACGCGGTCTCCCCAGGGGTCATCCCTTGGAAAAACACCGCCATAGCCCACGCCGCCACCTGATAGTCCGGTATCTCGCCGGCCACGTACCCGTTAATCAGAAACGCCAGCTCCTCTTTTGACAATTCCTTGCCGGATCGTTTCTCCCTAATAATATCTACCGCTCTCATAGTTCCTCCGTCTCCGACGGCCCGCCGGCGGCGGGTGGCACATAAGCTTCCCGATACGCGCTCCGCGTCCAGTCATACGCGACCCGCACGTAACCACTTCTACACCGCACGTAGCTACTTCTACACCGCACGTAGCTACTTCTATACCGCATACAGTTGTACGCGACCCGCATACAGTTGTACGCGACCCGCATACAGTTGTACGCGACTCCTATATAGTCATACGCGACTCCCATATAGTCATACGCGAGTCGCATTCAGTCATATGCGACCCGCATTCAGTCATAAGCGCACCGCGTTTGGTTATGCGCGACCCGCGTCCGGTCGTGCGCGACCCGCATTTAGTTATGCGAGTCCCGCGTCCGGTCGTGCGAGTCCCGCGTTTAGTTATGCGCGCTCCGCGTTTAGTCGTGCGCGACCCGCGTTTGGTTATGCGAGTCCCGCGTTTGGTTATGCGAGTCCCGCGTTTGGTCGTGCGAGTCCCGCGTTTGGTCGTGCGAGTCCCGCGTTTGGTTATGCGCGACCCGCGCTCAGCTGATTCCGACCCGCATACAGTTGTACGCGCCCGAACTACGCCCCGCCGCTTACCGCGCCGCACTCCTAAGCGGTCAACGTCTGCTTTGCCGCGCTCCGCAGGACGCTTATGAAACCGTCGGAGACGGGCCGCCGGCGGGCGGGCGTCCTAAAGCATAGGCCGTGAGACCCGTGGCCAGCGCAAGCGCCTGGGAACGGGACGCCCGGTCAAGGGTATACCGCTTAAGCGCCGACGGGCTTAGCGGGGACACCGCTGCCAGCCACCGCCGCGCTCCGGGACCCACGGGGATAAGCCCCTCCTCCGACCCGGCGCAGGACGGGCAGCGCAGGGTTCCGTCCGGCCCGCCGAATAATACTACCCCGTGCGCCGGATATTCGCAAGCGCAGGACGCGCAGTGCCGGATGTCCGGTGTAAGCCCCAGAAAGTCGAGCCAGTTCCAGAGGAAGTGGATCAATATACGGGAGCAGCAGGCCGCGTCCGCTTCGGAGAGGGCGTCCAGGGCGGATCCGGCCAGACCGAGCGCCCGCTCCCAGTCCCCGCCGCCGCCGAAGGAGGCCAGGGCGGTTTCGGCAACGGTGCCCGCGGTTTCGATACGTTCGTACTGTTCCCGCAGCCCGGGGCGCCAGCAGCGCACGTCGAAGTCCGTTACCGTGCGGTAGTCCCGCACGGGGTTATGGTACACCCACAGGGTTCCCTGATGAAACGGGGACACGTAGGCCCGGAGCCGGCTTTTCGGCCCCCCGAAGACCGTAGCTTTGAGGATGCCCTCTTCACGGGTGAGGAACCACGCCTCCCTGTTGGACTCTCCGGCGGGCCGGGCCCGTAAAACCAGCGCTTCATAGGTAAAACTGCGAGCCATACCTGATACTACCACACGCCCCGCCCAACAACCA
>JAITHR010000184.1 GCA_031279895.1 Spirochaetaceae bacterium | reverse complement strand
CCGCCGTAAATAACCTCCACCCGCTCCACGCTGTTAAGGTCGATCTGGCTCACGTCAAACTCGCCGGAACGCGCCGAGTTTGCCGGCACCCCGTCAATGAGAATCGCGATGCGCTCGGTGTCAAAGCCCCGGATGTTTATCTCCGTCTGGTTGCCGTAGGCGCCGTAACGGGTTATGCCGATGTCAAGCGCCTCCTCAAGCAGCGTCGCCAGGTCCGGCGCGTGGAGTTTCTCGATGTCCCCTTTCTCGATGACCTGCATCTGCTGGGTGGTTTCCGGCGTGGCGCTCACCGCGATTCCCGCGTCCTCCCCGAACTCGATATATTCGTCGAGATCCCGCTCTTCGGCCTCCGCGCCCTCCGCGCCCTCCGTATTCTCCTGGGCGCGGAGCGGCATAAGCGTAAGCGACAGAAGCATCGCAAGGAGCGCCGCGGCGTGTATGGTTTTCATCGGTTACGGTTCCCGGTCCTGGGGGATAACAATGCCCCAGGCGATAAACTCGCCGTCCCGCTCCGCGGTGTGCTGCGCCAGGGCCGCCGCAAGGTTGGGCGTCTCGATGTGGTACGGCCTTCCGGCGGAGAGCGCCGCAAGGTCAATGGCGTTTGCCATCTGGATGCAGTCCTGGTTGATGACCCGAAAGTGCATCCCGAAAAACGGGAGTGGCCGCCGCAGCACCGTGTTTGACCACGTGGGGTAGGCGTCGTCAAGGTACTCGATAATGACCGCGCCGGTATCGCGGTCGTCGTTAAAGATATTGACCGCCCGCACGATGCCGATATAGCGGGTAACGAGCCCGTCCCACCCGCCGTTGCCCCCGTCTCCGGCCTCTATCTCGTACACCGTGTCGTCGTAGAAAATAAAGTAGTCGTCGTCAGCCGGCAGGGTTGACGGGGGCGCGGGCGGGGTACCGGGCGGGGTTGGCAAGGGTTTGAACTTGGGGTTGTTGATGTCCCAGTTCGGAAAGAGCGCCCGCTTTTCAAGCGGAATGAGCGTCTCCCGATCCCGCCACTTCCCGATACGGTACCCGTCAAGTTTCCGCCTCGCGTAGTGGGAATACCACACGCTTACCATGGGTTCGAGTATCTCGCGCACCTGCGCTCCGGTAAAGGCCGTGGTCTTATCGGCCCCGCCGACCTCGCCGTAATTGCATGAAAGCACGATGAACGCGCCCAGCACAATACCCAGCACACTTATGGAACCGACGGAGGCGGCCCGCCTCGCGCCTGTAAGCTGTCTCTGTCCGCTTTGTCGCGCCTCTACGCAGCAGCCTCCGGCTGTTTCAAACGGCTTCCCGTGCCGCGCCTCTACGCAGCAGCCTCCGGCTGTTTCAAACGGCTTCCCGTGCCGCGCCTGTAAGCAGCAGCCTCCGGCTGTTTCAAACGGCTTCCCGTGCCGCGCCTGTAAGCAGCAGCCTCCGGCTGTTTTAAACGGCTTCCCGTGCCGCGCCTGTAAGCAGCAGCCTCCGGCTGTTTCAAACGGCTTCCCGTGCCGCGCCTGTAAGCAGTCAAAGACCGCCTTGAAACTCCGTCCTTTTCCAGTCATAAACACTCCTTTTCTAGTCATAAGCGACCCGCTTCTAGTCATACGCGCCCCTAAGCAGTCAACGACCGCAGCCTCCGCCCGCCGGCGGCGGGTGGCATAACAGCTTCCAGCCCCGCGCCGCCCTAAGCAGTCAACGACCGCTTTGCCGCGGTATCAAGACGCTTATGTGCCTCCGCCGCCGGCGGTAACTCCTTTATTCATAGAGAGTTAGAGACACGTCTCCCCGCTTTGGAAACACGTATTTCCGTCACGGAATTCCGTATTTCCGTCACAGAATTCCGTCATTCCGTCACAGAATTCCGTCATTCCGTCACAGAATTCCGTCATTCCGTCACAGAATTCCGTCATTCCGTCACAGAATTCCATCATTCCGTCACAGAATTCCGTCATTCCGTCACAGAATTCCGTCATTCCGTCACAGAATTCCATCATTCCGTCACGGAATTCCATCATTCCGTCACGGAATTCCGTCCTAGCGCCGCGGAATTCCGTCCTTTTATAGTCATAAGCGACCCGCATACCGTTACTTCCGCACCTCGTTTACCTTATAGACACCTCCTTTTCGTGCGCCGCCTCCGCCCGCCGTGCGCCTGTAAGCAGGCTGCGACAGCTTTGCCGCGCTCCGAACCACGCCCGTCCGCGTACCACGCCGCGCCCCCTTACCGCGCATAACAACGCACGGCTCCCAAACCGTCCGCCGTTGCGCGAGCGTAGCCGCGCCTTAACAGCAACCAGTCCACTCACCGGACACGGTGTTGCACCACTCTGAAACAACAGGCGGCCATGCTGAAACAGCCGGAGGCTGCGGCCATGCTGAAACAGCCGGAGGCTGCGGCCATGCTGAAACAGCCGGAGGCTGCGGCCATGCTGAAACAGCCGGAGGCTGCGGCCATGCTGGAACAGCCGGAGGCTGCGGCCATGCTGGAACAGCCGGAGGCTGCGGCCATGCTGGAACAGCCGGAGGCTGGGAAAGAGCCGATATATAGAGAAGGGCGCGGCGGTTTTCAGGAAGGCGCGCTAACCAAACCACCGACCCTCGACCGCCGCGCCCTACATTCCCCAAACCCGTGTACGATAAGAGAGAAACGAGAAAAACGCGCCCTATGCTGTCAACTGAGAAATTCGACCGACTGCGGAATAAATGAGACACTGTAATACTCCTCCCCCGGTAATCCTGTAAAGCGTGTGAACAAAGAAAAGGCCGATTATGGTTAGCGAATAAACGGTATACTTTTTCAAAGGCTCGGTCCTCGGGGCCTCAAAAAATAAAAAGGGTGTATACCAAAGTCTCCTGACTTACGGGCGTATCTCCGGCAAGCCTTCCCAGCGCGTCGCGCCAGTGGCTGTTGCTGCCGAAGGGAGGCCGCTTGGAAAGCAGCCGCCCGATTACAGTTACGGGTTAGCGGGGGAATTGCACCCCACTTCCTTTGAAGTATACACCCCAAGTATACGCGCAAAACCAAAAACCTGTCAACCCGCCGGCGGCTGTTCCAAACATGGCCGCAGCCTCCGGCTGTTTAAGCATGGCCGCCTGTTGTTTCAAAGTGGTGCAACACCGTGTCCGGTGAGCGGACTGGCTGCTGCCCAGGCGCGGCCCGTCTCCGACGGCTTCAGCATGGCCGCCTGTTGTTTCAGAGTGGTGCAACACCGTGTCCGGTGAGTGGACTGGTTGCTGTTAAGGCGCGGCTACGCTCTCGCGCAACGGCGGGCGGTTTGGGAGCGGCGCGTTGTTGTGTGCAGTAAGGGGCTTGTCGTTGTGCGGGGCGCGGAGCGTCTCGCGTTGGTAGGGGGTTTGGGAGGTCATAGACCCCCCAGCCGCCGGAGGCAGCTAGTCTGTCGCAGCTCGGTTCGGGGCGCTCCGCAGGACGCTTATGTGCCTCCGGCGCCGCCGGCGGAGAGCGGTAGCATCCAGCCTTTGGGGTCCGGCAGGGTTCCGTACTGAATGCCCTTTATGGCGTCGCGGATTTCAGCAGTCAGGGCGCCGATGTTTCCGTTGTTGAAAACAGTCTTCCGGCCCCGGTAGGTAAGGGAGGTAATGGGGGTCGCGCCCGCGGCGGTGCCGCTTACAAAGCACTCCTTCCCCTGGTCAAGAGCCTCGTCAATGGAGATCTTCCGTTCGGCAACCCGAACATTCCGGTCCCGCGCAAGATCGATGATGCTAAGGCGCGTAATCCCCGGCAGGATCGTGTCCCCCAGTTCCGGCGTAACAAGTTCCCCGGAGGCAAGGTAAAAGAAAATATTACACGACGAGCCTTCCTCGACGTATTTCCTCTCCGCGGCGTCCAGATAGATACACTCCATAAAACCCGCCTCCTGCGCTTCGTGTTTGGCAAGGGCGGAGATGGCATAGTTGGACGCCGCCTTAATCCAACCGGTGCCTTTGGGAGTTGCGCGGATACGCTCGGTCACCACCGCGTCAAAGTTCCCGCTTGAAAAGTAGGCGCCGACCTGCGTGGCAACCACCATCACCCAGGGCTCGCGGGAAATGTTCACGCCGATACCCCCCTCGGCAAGACTGAAAGGCCGTATATACACCGAATCCGCCGTGGCAAAGGAATCTTTTTCCCACCCCTTGTCATACCGGGGCCGAAATCCCAGCGCCGCGTTGCGCCTGACCACCTCCGCACAGGCGTCTACAAAATCCTTCTCCGGGAAAGGCGGCATATACAAACCCCGCATGGACGCATAAAACCGCGCCGCGTTCCGGTCCGGGCGAAACAGCGCAAGCCCCCCGTCCTTTTGGGGAAGCGCTTTAAGCCCCTCGAAACACGCAAGCCCGTACTGGCTGGTATAATTTACAAGCGGCATATCACCATAGGTGTTCCGGGACGCTGCAAGCGCCTCCTGTTCGGCCAGCGGCAAAGCCGCCTCCTCCAGGGGCGTTTTATGGGGCTTTTCAAGATACTCCCCGACAAAGCCGCCCCCCGCAAACTTCGCCCGATACGCCACCGGATAACTGTTCAACGCAAAAGCCATACATTCCTCCTCTGTTCTATCAAAAGTATACTCCACTCTCCCGCCCCCCGCCAGCCTCCGGCCCGTCTCCGACGGTTCCAGCATGGCCGCTTGTTGCTTCCAAGTGGTGCAACACCCTGTCCGGTGAGCGGGCTTGATACTGACCAGGCGCGGCTACGCTTCGCGCAGCCTCCGGCCCGTCTCCGACGGTTCCATAAGCTTCCGGCCCCTAAACCGCCTAACCGCACTCCCAGGCCGGCAAATCCCGCCCAGAAGCCACCTAACCCCACCCCGAAGCGACCTAATCACGCTCCCAGGCCGGCAAATCCCGCCCCGAAGCCACCTAACCGCACCCCGAAGCCACCTAATCACGCCCCGAAGCGACACAATCCCGCTCCCAGGCCAGCAAATCCCGCCCCGAAGCGACCTAACCGCACTCCGAAGCCACCTAATCACGCCCCGAAGCGACACAATCCCGCTCCCAGGCCGGCAAATCCCGCCTCAAAGCAACCTAACCCCACTCCGAAGCGACACAAACCCACTCCCAGGCCACACAAACCCGCCCCGAAGCGACCTACCCGCACTTCCAGGCCACCTAATCACGCCCCGAAGCCACCCAACCGCACCCCGAAGCGACCCAACCGCGCCCCGAAGCCAGCAAATCACGCCCCGAAGCCACCTAACCGCGCCCCGAAGCGACCAAACCCCGCCTCCAAGCAACCTAAACCCACTCCTAGGCCACTTAATCACGCCCCGAAGCCACACAAACCCACTCCTAGGCCACCAAACCACGCCTCAAAACGACACAAACCCGCCCCGAAGCCACACAACCGCACCCCCAGGCCCCGCAATCGCGCCCCGAAGCCACCAAACCGCACC
>JAITHR010000181.1 GCA_031279895.1 Spirochaetaceae bacterium | reverse complement strand
GGGGGGTTTTTCAGCATGGTATAGCCTATGACACTCAACGACTTTGATGTATGGTACCGGTCGAGGTACCGGCGCACCAGTTCGACCCTTACCACAACAGGCATGATTATTTCGGACCTTATCGGGTGTATGCTCTCCTTCGGCGCCGGGTTCTTTTTCATAAACCTCTACGATATACGCCTTATAAACTTCAAATCGTTCGTTACCTACTGGCCCTATGTGCCGGTCTTTATCCTCATCTTTCAGGCAAGCAACCTCTACCCCGGGGTCTTTCTCGCGCCGGCGGAAGAGTTGCGCCACTTTGTAGTCAGCTCCTTTCTCACCCACGGGGGCATCATCTTTTCCCGTTTCATCGAGGACACCGAATTCGACGCGATCTCCGTGGCGTTTATCATAAGTTTCTTCTGCTCGCCCTGCATCCTGCTTACCTGCCGGGCCGTTACGCACCGCGTCCTTGTGAAAACCCGTCTGGGAGGGATACCCGCGGTGGTCTTCGGCGCCGGAAAAACCGGCAGGCTTCTGGTTGACCGGCTGGTAAACAGCGCGAAAACCGGCTACGTGCCGGCACTCATCCTGGACAACGGGGACGGGGCCGAGGAGACGTACCGGGGCGTGCCTATCATCCGGGACCCGATGATCGGCCCCGAGATCGTGCGCCGGTATCAAATCAAGATGGCCATTGTTACCACCCTCTCCAACCGGCACAACTGGAACGAGATGTTCCGCTCTTCGGTGTCCGCTTTCCGCTACCACGTGCTTATCCCCGAAGCCTCCAGTTTCACGGATATATGGATGTCCGTGCGGGATTTCGACGGGATACTGGGGTTCGTAACGAGCCATAAGCTGAAAATGCCCTGGAACCTGGGGATAAAGCGCTTTATGGATGTAAGCGTGTCCCTTATTATGGGGCTTGCGCTCCTCCCGCTCCTCCTTTCGATCGCGGCGCTGGTGAAAATCACCTCTCCCGGGCCCGCGCTGTTCGGACACACCCGCATCGGCAAGGACGGGAAGCGTTTCAAGGCCTACAAGTTCCGGTCCATGGCCGCGAACGCCGACGCGCTCCTGCGGGAACTCCTCGATTCCGACCCGAAAGCCCGATCCGAATGGGAGGCGAACCGCAAAATCAAGAATGACCCGCGGGTAACGAAACTGGGGAAAATCCTCCGGCAGACGAGCCTTGACGAGTTCCCGCAGCTTATCAACATTATAAAGGGGGAGATGAGTCTCATCGGCCCCCGGCCTATCGTTGACGAGGAAGTGCCCAAGTACGGGGAAGAGTTTTCCCGCATCTTCTCGGTGCGTCCCGGGCTTTCCGGTTTGTGGCAGGTCTCCGGTCGTTCGGACACGGACTACAACGAGCGGGTGGCGTTTGACAGTTATTACCTCCAGAGCTGGTCCGTGTGGCTTGACCTCTGGGTACTGTATAAAACCGTGTGGGTTGTTCTCAAAGGCAAAGGAGCCTACTGAAACATGAAACAGTTACTTGCGGCGGCGCTGCTCGTTTCGGCGGGGGCCTCCGGTCTTTTCGGCCAGAGCCGGTCTTTCGACACGCTCTTTCCCGGGCTTGACCCCGCGAAGCGGGCGCGGGTGTTTTCGACCGAGGGCTTAATCGTCGCGGCCAAAACCACGACTTTCCAGATACTTCCGGCGCCCGCGGCGGGCATAGACCTGGCGGGGCCGGTTTCGCGGCGCGACCCCGCGTACCTCGTGGAGGCCCTGATGGTCATTCCCACAGGCAGCCGGAACGCGGGCTTTCTCGAAATCTACAACGCCCTCCGAAACATCCGCGGCCTTAAAGGGCGGCGGTATCATTCGGCGCGGCGGAACGACGACGTGCCGCTCTTTGAGGATGCCACGCGCATACAAAGCGCGGAAAAGACCGCGCCCGTACCGGATCCCCCGCCCTCCGCCGCGGCTCCGGCGGAGGAGACGGTGTATATCCGGCTTAAGGACGTGAACTTCGGCAATTCGTATTACCGCGCCGACGTGCAGGCCACGCGGTACGGCCTGCTCTACCGCCTTTCAAACTTCCGGGCCCTGACGTACCTGTTTATTCCCGTGATTAAAGAGGGCAAGTTTATCGCCCAGCTCTATTTCGAGCCTGTTGCCGAAGGGGTTTTGGTGTACAGCATTGCCGGAACCGACGTATCGGACTTTATCGCCTCCCAGATACACATCCCCTCGGCTATTCAGAAGCGGCTTGAGGTCATTATCCAATGGGTTGTCGAAGGAATCCTCCAGCCGTCTCCGACGGTTCCATAAGCTTCCTGCGGCCCGTCTCCGACGGTTTCATAAGCTTCCTGCGGAGCGGCTCAAAGTTGTCAACGACCGCTTACAGGCGCGTATCAGGACGCTTATATGCCCCCACCGGAGGCTGCCGCACCGTTTATTACTTATTACCGCATAACAAGTTATAAGAGACGGTTCCACACCTCTTAAGGCCGGCTTAAAAGGTACACCTTTTACGACAAAAGGTATACCTTTCAGGACAAAAGGTACACCTTTTACGACAAAAGGTATACCTTTCAGGACAAAAGGTATACCTTTTACGGCGCCGGCACGTCGGAACAGCCGCCTCTTTCATTCGGATTACCCCGCCAATAATACGGTTTTACCTCCAAAAACACCCCGAAAACACCCCGAAAACACCGGTTTTACCGGCAGCGCCGGAGGTTACAACAACGCACGGCTCCCAAACCGCGACCGGCTGCGCGAAGCGTAGCCGCGCCTACGCAGCAATCAGATTGCTGACTGGACACGGTGTTGCACTACTTTGAAACACCAGGCGGCCATGCTGGAACAGCCGGAGGCTGCGGCCATGCTGAAACCGTCGGAGGCTGCGGAGGGTGAGGGGAGAGTACCGATAGGTTATAGCGGGCGGCTTTGGCCAAAGCGCCGTAGAGACCGGCGGACAGCTCGAAATACCGGCGGAGCGGCTCGGCTTCGGATGACGTAAGCGCCGCTTCCAGCTCCTCGACCGGCGGAAAGAGAAAGCCCGCCACATCCTTCACCGCGCTCTCCCGAATACGCCGGTCGGTCTCGTCCAGTTTTCGTAAAAGCCGCTCCTTGTCCGAAAGCCCCCCGCCCTTTTTACAGCGCCGGTACGCCTTTTCCGCCAGATCCGCCGCCTCAGCCGCCCAGTTCCGTAACGCCCCTAAACCGGCAAGAAGCTCCCGCACCGCCTCTTCATAGCGCGCGCGGTTCTCCGGCGCACACCGCACCCTGTCCGCCAGGGCAAACGCTGCCCCCAGCCGGCGGTCTATCTCAGGCCGCGCCGCCGGAAGCGCCAGCAAGCGGTCAATCGAAGATTCTGACGCGCCCGCAAGGGCAAGCCCCTCGCCGCCAAGCCGGTGCGCCCGAATATGCGGCGTGTACTGAAACCGGTTTTCAAACCACGCGGCGTACAGCGAAAGACGCTTGTCCGTAAGCACCGCGCCGCCGTTGGCAGCGGGTCCGTAGAAGGGGCCGGCGCCGCGCAGCGCGTTGGCCGACCATGTTTCAAGGGGGGTAAGCCGGTTCGATTCCGCAAGGGCGCGGGTCTCGAAAAGCGCACCCTTATAGTGGGTTTTATAGTGGGGGAAACTAAGGTCAAGGCCCGCGATCCACACCGAAGAAGTCCCCAGCGTGCAGGCGAAATCCCAGGCGGTGGTTGCCACGGATCCGCCCGCCCCGAGCCGCCCTTTGGGCTCGAGCCGCTCTTCAATGAACGCGCCCAGCGGAAAGAGGGAGGCGCAGAGGAAAACGCGGGAGAACCGGTGGCGCAGCACCGCGGGGTACACGCCGGACTCGGCGACGAGCGCGGTGCGCGGCGCCGCGGCGCGGTCAAGGTGGCGGCTGTTCCAGTATTGCGGGTCAACCGCGAGGGTAAAATCAGGGTCAACGCCGGACTCAAGGACGAACCGGAGGGACGTATCCACCGCAAGAACCACGCAGCGCTCGCGGATTGCCGGCAGAAAGCGCCGCACGAGGTCAAGGGACGGGCCCGCTGCGGCAAGGAACACCGGAATATCCGGCCCCGCGGCGCCGCGAAGGAGGTTTATCCCCGGCACGTCCCGAATAGCGGGCAGATTGCGGGCAAGGTTGCGCACCCACCGTGCGCCGAAGCGCTTCAGCGTGGCGGTATTGACGGTATTCTTGGCGGCCCAAAGCCCAAGGCAGCGTTCCACTTCGGCGTACCACGCCTCATCGAGTTTCATCAGGGTCCGGTTGCGGATAACCGCCGGATTTCCGGGGAACCGGCGCTCGCAGTGCCGGAGTGCGCCGATAACCCCTTCCCCTGGCCCGCCAAGCACGAAGATAAGCTCCCGCTCGGAGAGCAGGGGGCGCAAATCCCGCACTTCCAGCGCTTTCTTAAGAACCCCTCCGTGGGGCTCGACAATGATAAGGGGCTTGCCGCGGGCCTTTCGTGCCGCTGCTTCGGCGGCGTATCCCAGCCCGAATCCCAGCGCCACGATCGGCCCCGCGCCGGACGCGGCCTCCGCAAGCCGCGCCGCCTCCCGCGCCGGATCCCGCGGGGAATGGACGTGAAGCCCCTTAACCACCAGGGTCACGTCCCCGGAAGCCGCCCGCGGCGTCTGTATGTCCATCTCAGGGCTTGCGGCAATCTGTTCCAGAAGCCCGGGGAACCGCTCTTGTATGACCGCGCTGTTTCTATCCCACATACCCCCATTGTAGAGCGCCGCCGCCCTTTTTACCACCGCCGTGTCCCACGGCTTCAGCACTGTTGTTTCTTAGTGGTGCAACACCGTGTCCGCAGCCTCCGGCTGTCTCAAACACTGTTGTTTCTTAATGGTGCAACACCGTGTCCGGTGAGCAGTCCGGTTGCTGCTTAGGCGCGGCCCGTCTCCGACGGTTTTAAACGGCGTCCCGCACAGCGCGGCAAACCAGTCTCCGCCCGCTTAGAGCCGCAGTCTCCCCGCAGCGGCCACGAATGTTTCCAACCTGGAAACGTTCGTTTCCAACTTAAAAACATTCGTTTCCGACTTGAAAACATTCGTTTCCAACTTGAAAACATTCGTTTCCAACTTAAAAACATTCGTTTCCAACTTAAAAACATTCGTTTCCAACACAAAAACATTCGTTTCCAACCTGAAAACATTCGTTTCCAACTTAAAAACATTCGTTTCCAACTTAAAAACATTCGTTTTCAACTTAAAAACATTCGTTTCCAACTTAAAAACATTCGTTTCCAACACAAAAACATTCGTTTCCAGAGCGCTGACGAATGTTTCCAACACAAAAACGTTCGTTTCCAGAGCGCTGACGAATGTTTCCGGCGCAAAAACGTTCGTTTCCAGAGCGGCCATGACTATTTCCAACCCATTCTTGACCAGGAATGACTCATTTCTGACCAGGAACACTTCATTCTTGACCAGGAATACTTCATTCGGCCTCCCGTAGCCCCCGGCTGTTTCATAACGCGCCTCGGACGGTCTCCCGCAGCCTTCAGACGGTTCTCCGTTTACTCTGGCCAGCCTCCCGAATACTTCATTCGGCCTCCCGAATGCCGCAGGCGGTTCCCCACCCGAAGCGGGAAGGCTGCCGGCCAAAGCGGGGAGATATACGCCCGAAACAGGAGTATTTCCGTTTGTCGCGGCCACGTCTGTTTACGGGGCAAATCTGAATCATTCTAACCCGGGGATACCCGCCGCCGCCGCACCCTTACGCACCCCCGCCCTGAAATTCCGTAACTCCGTCGTAGGGGGGCTCCCCTACAACACGCGGGGGTTCCCCCCTGACACGCGGGGGCGTGTACCTAAAGCGGACTGACCGGCTGTGAGGCGCGTGGCGGGACGCTTATGAAACAGCCGGAGGCTGTGGAACCGTCGGAGACGGGCGGGAAGCCGTTTAAAACACCCTTCGGGTGTTGACAGGGGGTATGGGGAAAGCATATAACGAAAGGGGTTTAAGGAGATCCGCATATATGGCAATGAATACAGGTATCATTACCCAGGTTATGGGGCCCGTGGTGGATGTGCGCTTTGAGGACGGGGCGGTGCCCGGCCTGCTTAACGCCCTTACCGTCTCGGCGGGCGGGCGGAACATGACGCTGGAGGTGCTTCAGCATATCGGGGACAATCGGGTGCGCTGCGTGGCCATGGAAGCTACCGAAGGGCTTTCCCGCGGGCTTGCGGTATCCGATACCGGATCTCCTATCCGCGTGCCGGTGGGAGAGGCGGTGCTGGGCAGGATGTTCGGCGTTACCGGCGCGGTTATTGACGATCGGGGTGATTTTGCCGCCGCGGAATACGCTTCTATCCATAGGGACGCGCCCTGCTTCGCGGAACAGCGTCCCGCAGCGGAAGTGTTTGAGACCGGCATAAAGGTCATCGACCTCATCGCGCCCTATGCAAAAGGCGGGAAAATCGGGCTTTTCGGCGGTGCCGGGGTCGGGAAGACGGTGGTCATCATGGAGCTCATCCGCAATATCGCCACGGAACACGCGGGCTACTCGGTATTCTCCGGCGTGGGGGAGCGTTCGCGGGAAGGGGCGGACCTCTGGAAGGAAATGAACGAGTCCGGCGTGGCCGCGAAAACCGCGATGGTCTTCGGACAGATGAACGAGCCTCCCGGTGCGCGGATGCGGGTCGCGCTCGCGGGCCTTACCATGGCCGAGCATTTTCGGGACGCCGGCGGCCAGGACGTGCTTCTTTTTATTGACAATATCTTCCGGTTTATCCAGGCCGGCGCCGAAGTCTCGGCGCTCCTTGGCCGCATCCCGAGCGCCGTGGGCTACCAGCCCACCCTGGCGAACGAAATGGGCGCGCTTCAGGAACGTATCGCCAGCACCTCCCGCGGTTCCATAACCAGCGTGCAGGCGGTCTACGTGCCTGCCGACGACCTTACGGACCCGGCGCCGGCAACCACCTTCACCCACCTGGACGCCACCACCGTGCTGTCCCGCAAGATCGTGGAACTGGGCATCTATCCCTCGGTGGATCCCCTGGACTCAAGCTCCCGTATTCTCGATCCGTCGGTCGTCGGGGAAGACCATTACCGGACCGCGCGGCGCACCCAGCAGATACTCCAGCGCTACAAGGAGCTGCAAGACATTATCGCAATTCTGGGCATGGACGAGCTTTCCGCCGAAGACAAACTGGCGGTCTCGCGGGCGCGGAAAGTCCAGCGCTTCTTCAGCCAGCCCTTCTTCGTGGCGGAACGGTATACCGGCATGAAAGGCGCGTATGTGCCGGTGGCCGAGACGGTGCGGGGCTTTAAGATGATTCTGGACGGCGAAACCGACGATATTCCGGAGCAGACTTTCTACATGGCCGGCGGCATTGACGACGTGCTGGGCAAAGCCAAAGGATAACCGAGCGTGGCGCCCCAGTATCCCTTTGAAGTGCATACCCCGTACCGGCTGTTCTACTCGGACATGATAGAGGCCCTGACCGTTACCCTTATTGACGGTGAAATCGGCGTGTACGCGGGCCATTCGTTTTTTACCGCGCCCACGCGCCCCTGCATTCTGCGTATCAAGGACAAAAAGGGCCTATGGCGCGAGGCGTTTGTTGACGGGGGGTTCCTCGAAGTCAAGGCGCATAAAACCGTGCTTATGGTTAATACCGCCGAATGGCCCGCCGAGATAGACCGGTCGCGGGCGCTGGCGGCGAAAGAGCGGGCGGAAGCGCGGATACGGGAAAGCAGTTTCCGGTTCGAGGCCGAACGCGCCCGATCCGACCTCAGACGGGCGGACCTCCGGCTCAAAGCGCGGGACCTCTACCAAGGTTCCGACGCGCCGCCGGCGCCGCCGGAATCCTAGACCGTGGACCGAAACGGGGCGGGACGCCCCCTGGTGGAGTACCGGAACTTCCACGCGGCCTTTGGAAAAGGCGCTACCGCGACTGCGGTGGTACACGGCATTGATTTCAGCATAGGCGAGCGGGAAGCCGTGGCCCTGGTGGGCGAGAGCGGGAGCGGCAAGACGGTCAGCGCCCAGGGGATACTGCGCCTTTTAAGCGAGGAGGTTATCAGCTATCCCGCAGGCGAGATCCTCTTTGAAGGGAAAAACGTGCTTGCTATGGACAAAGAGGAACTCCGCGCCTTACGGGGGCGGGATGCGGGCATGATATTTCAGGAGCCCATGACGTCCCTTAACCCCCTTCATACAATCGAAAAACAGCTCGTCGAATCCCTCACCCTCCGCCAAAAAGCGGCCCCGCTCCCCGCGGCCCGCGCCGAAGCGCGGGAGACCGCCTGTTCGTGGCTTGAGCGGGTGGGTATTCGGGACCCCGCGAAGAGGGCCTCGGCGTACCCCCACGAGCTTTCAGGCGGGGAGCGGCAGCGGGTGATGATCGCCCTCGCACTCATAAACAAGCCGAAACTGCTTATTGCCGACGAACCGACCACGGCCCTGGACGTAACGGTGCAGGACCAGATACTCACCCTCATCCAAACCCTGCGCCGCGAACTGGGCATGGCCGTGCTTTTTATCTCCCACGACCTTGCGGTGGTGCGCCGCGTGGCGGATAGGGTGGCGGTCATGCGGGACGGGCGCATTGTGGAAACCGGAACCGCCGCGGATATATTCTCCCGCGCTCAAGACCCGTATACCAGGTCCCTCATGTATTTTGACGGGGAAGCCGAACCGCCGTGTTCGGAAGAAACGGAAACCCGCGGGAACGAAGGCATGACGCGGGAAGTGGCGCGGGTTGCCGGCCTTACCGTGCGCTTCCCCCTTAAAAAAGGGATACTCCGGCGGACGGCCTCGTATATCAACGCGGTGGACGGGGTGGATTTCACGGTGCCCCGGGGCCGGACCTTGGGCATCGTGGGCGAGAGCGGGAGCGGCAAGACCACCCTGGGCAAGGCGCTCGTGGCGCTGGAAAAGAGCCGGGGGGAGATTGTTATCGAGGGGCGGAACATCCAGGGCCTTCGGGAGGCGGAGATCCGCCCCCTGCGGCGCCGGATGCAGATACTTTTTCAGGACCCCTACGGCTCCCTCAGCCCCCGCATGACTGTGGAACACATCGTCGGCGAGGGCCTTCTCATCCACCGGATCGGCACGGCCCCGGAGCGCCGCGAGCGGGTGCGGGCGGCCCTGCGCGAGGTGGGCATGGGGGACGACCGGTTCCTTGACCGGTATCCCCACGAGTTCTCCGGTGGCCAGCGCCAGCGTATCGGCATCGCCCGCGCTCTGGTGCTGGAGCCGGCGCTCCTCGTGCTGGACGAGCCGACCTCAAGCCTCGATAGGGCAATCCAGTTTCAGGTGGTACGGCTCCTGCGGGATTTACAGGAGCGCCGGGGGCTTTCGTATATTTTCATAAGCCATGACTTGCGGGTGGTGCGGCGGCTCTGCCATGAGATACTCATTATGAAGGCCGGAAAAATCGTGGAAGCCGGGCCCACCCGCAGGGTCATGGAAAACCCGCGGGAACCCTACACGCGGGAACTCCTCCGCGCCGCCTTCGCGGAAACAACAACGGGCGGCGTACCGTAAAGAATACAGAGAATAAAGAGAATACCATGAGCGAAAAGAAAAAAATCGCCCTTATCGCGGGAGACGGGATAGGGCCGGAGGTAACGGGAGAGGCGGTGGCGGCGCTTGAGGCGCTGGGGGACAGGTTCGTTTTCGTGCGTCTTACCGCAGGCGGCGCGGCCATTGACGCGACCGGCTGCCCCCTGCCCCCGGATACCCTTGCGGCGGCGCGGGAGGCCGGCGCGGTGCTTTTGGGCGCCGTGGGCGGGCCCCGATGGGACGGGCTTCCGGGGCATAGCCGGCCCGAGCGGGCGCTTCTGGAACTGCGGTCCGGCCTGGGGGTGTTTGCCAACCTCCGCCCCGCGTGCCTTATGCCCCAGCTTGTCGGCTCCTGCCCGCTCCGGGAGGCGGTTCTCAAAGCCGGCAGTCCCGACGGCGCGGCGCGGTTCGACCTTCTTATCGTGCGGGAACTCACCGGCGGGCTCTATTTCGGGGAGCAGGGACGGCGCGGGGACGCGGCGTTTGACACCGAGTCCTATTCGCGCCGCGAGATTGAGCGGGTGCTGCGCGCGGGCTATGACGCGGCACTCCGGCGCCGCCGGAAACTCTGCGTGGTTGACAAGGCGAACGTGCTTGAGACTTCCCGTTTGTGGCGGGAGGTGGCGGGAACCGTAGCCAGGGCGTACCCCGCTGTCGAGACGTCCTTTATGTACGTGGATAACTGCGCCATGCAGTTAATCCGCGCACCGGCGCAGTTTGACGTGATCGTAACCTCCAACCTGTTCGGCGACATTCTCTCGGACGAGGCTTCCGCGCTGACCGGCTCTATCGGGATGTTACCCTCCGCCAGTCTGGGGGCCTGTAAAGACGGGCGTCCCGTAGGTCTCTACGAGCCTATTCACGGGTCCGCGCCGGACCTTGCCGGCACCAACCGCGCAAACCCCTTGGGCGCCATCCTTTCGGCGGCCCTGATGCTCCGCTATTCTTTCGGCATGGAGACCGAAGCGGCACGCCTTGAGGCCGCGGTTGCGTCGGCGCTGGACGCGGGCCTGAGAACTCCCGACATTGCCTCCGGCGTCCCTGCGGAAAAAGTGGTCGGCACAAAAGAAATGGGCGCCGCGGTCCGCTCTTTCCTCCCCCCACCGTCTCCGACGGCTTCAGCAGGGCCGCCTGTTGCTTGAGAGTGGTGCAACACCGTGTCCAGTGAGCGGGCTGGTTGCTGCCCAGGCGCGGCTTACGCTTCGCGCCGTCTCCGACGGCTTCAAACATGGCCGCCTGTTGTTTCCGAATGGTGCAACATCTTGTCCATTTACTTCACTGTTTCCTGTTAAGGCGCGGCTACGCTCTCGCGCCGTCTCCGGTGGTTTGTGCGTTGTTGTGCGCAGTAGCCTCCGGCTGTTCCATGAGCTTCATGCCTCGCGCCCCACACCCAGTCCGTCAGATTACCCGCGCCCCTCAGCTGTCTGCGCCCGCTTTGCCGCGTTTCGGACGCATATCTCCGCACTTTGGGGTGAGGTGTTTCTATGGGAGAAACCGCACTTTCCGCTTTGGCAGTCGGGGGTTTTGTCTTGGCGGTCGGGGGTTTTGTCTCGGCAGGCGGGGGTTCCGTTTTGGACACACGGATTCCTGTTTCGGCGGGCGGGAATTCCGTTTTTGGGGGGCGGAATTCCGTCCTGGAACCCCGGAATTCCGTCCTGGAAATACGGAATTCTGTCGCGGAAATCCGGAATTCTATCACGGAAATCCGGATTTCTATCACGGAAATCCGGATTTCTATCACGGAAATCCGGAATTCTGTCACGGAAATCCGGAATTCTGTCACGGAAATCCGGAATTCTGTCACGGAAATCCGGATTTCTATCACGGAAATACGGATTTCTATCACGGAAATACGGATTTCTATCACGGAAATACGGAATTCTGTCGCGGAAATCCGGATTTCTATCACGGAAATCCGGAATTCTGTCACGGAAATCCGGATTTCCGGGGCAAAAATACCGGTGTATAACCCCCGGGGAGGGGGCGGACTCCTGTAAATACGGCGTAGTAAGTATAGATTAGTAAAGGAATTATTGCCCGCCGGCTACCGCGCATAACAACGCACAAACCGTCGGAGACGGCGCCGGAGGCTGCGCGAAGCGTAGCCGCGCCTGAGTAGCAACCAGCCCGCTTACCGGACACGGTGTTGCACCACTCGGTAACTACAGTGCTGAAGCCGTCGGAGACGGCGGAGGCTGGGCGGGGAGGGGGGCGGTGTGGTATAGGTATACTAAAGTACCCCTCTTAGTATGGGGAAAACGGATGAATAAGGAGTAATGACTATGAAGAAACGGGTGTTGCGGGCGGTCCGCCTTAGGGCGGCGGCGGGGCGGGGGGATACACCATGAACGCTACGGTACTCAAGGTGCTGCAAGAAATCACCGCGCAATACGGCGAGGGGGTGCTGGGCGACGCGGCGCGGCTCAAGGCGCTGTTAAGCGACTTTGCGAAGGACGAGCCCAGGCCCCTGCACATCGCGTTTGGCCGGTGTATCGAGGGCGGCGCGTATACCGCGCTGAAAACCGCGGCTGACGCGGCGGAGCGGGGGACGCGCAAAGGGTCAATCGCGCGGCGGGTGCGGGAC
>JAITHR010000006.1 GCA_031279895.1 Spirochaetaceae bacterium | reverse complement strand
CGGAGACGGTTGACAGGGGGCGGGGGGTTTGGGGTATAACGGATACAAACGGTAACGAGGGTAGTCTATGGAATGGCTTCAACGCCTGCTCGCTTTTTATGATATAATCCGTCCGGTTCTTGACGTGGCGATCCTCGCGTTTCTGTTCTATAAAGCCTACGGGTTTCTCGTGAAAACCCAGGCCTTGCAGATGGTAAAGGGCGCGGGGTTTCTGGGACTGCTCTACGGCCTTGCGATGCTCTTTAAACTCAACACGCTCCTCTGGATCCTCAACATTCTGGCGCCCGGGCTTTTTATTGCCGTGGCTATCGTGTTCCAGCCGGAACTCCGCAAGATAATCCTGCGCCTTGGGCAGAGCGAACTCTTCCGCCTTGACGCCAAACCCCGCCTCGAGCAGCTTGAGGCGGTGGTTACCGCGGCGGAACTCCTTTCGCAAAAGCGGCGGGGCGTGCTCGTGGTGTTTCCCCGTCGGGTGAACCTGAAAAACATCATCGAGACCGGCACCAGAATAAACGGGGAAATCTCCTCAAGCCTTATCGTGGCGGTCTTCGAATTCGACGGGCCCCTCCACGACGGGGCCATGGTCATCCAGCACGGGCGGATTGCCGCGGCGGGGTGCTTTCTCCCGCTTTCGGAACAGCAGGACATAAAAAAGAGCTTCGGCACCCGCCATCGGGCGTCCCTTGGAATGTCCGAACAGTCTGACGCGGTGGTTCTCGTGGTCTCCGAGGAAACCGGAGCTATCTCCGTGGCCTTTGACGGGAAACTGTACTACGACCTCTCGTCCGCCGAAACCACGCGGAAACTGCGGGATCTCCTTGAACACGGGGTACGCAGCGCGAAACCGGAGGCTGAGGGCGGGGGCCTCGAGGTTCCCGCTTTGGACCTCTCGCCGGTAACGGATACCGGAAAGGACGGGCTCCTTGGAAATTAGAAAAGTGCTTACCAAACTGTCGGAGAAGTGGCCCGCGAAGGTGCTTTCCATCGCGCTTGCCCTGGCGCTCTTCGTGTTCCACCGGATGAGTACCCTGGAGGAGCGGTTCTTTTCCGCGCCGCTTAGGGTAGAGCTTGAGCCGCATATCGTACCGGCCAGCCTCTACCCCCAGATGATACGCCTCAGCGTCCGCGGGGATGCGGCGAGCGTCCGGTCCCTTGTGGAAGAGGACATCGAGCCGTATATCGACCTTAAGGGACGGGGGCGGGGCAGTTACCGGACGCCGATACTGTTCCGCAAGAAAGGCACGGCTTTGGGGGTGGAGCCGCTTGAAATCCGGCTTGACCCGCTTGAGGTAACGATTACGCTGGACAACAAGATAAGCAAATACGTGCCGGTCAGGGCGAACATTCAGGGCGCGGTAAAGCAGGGGTACGAACTTATCGGGACGAGCCTTAACCCGGAGCAGGTTATTCTTGACGGGCCCGCCGAGATTATGAGCGAAATTGCCGAGCTTTCCACCGAGGTGGTGGAGCTTGACGGGCGGAACGACGGGTTCTCGACAAAGGTGGGCATCCTCAACCCCAACCCGCTGGTGAACATTCGGGGAACCGCCATAACCGAATTCCAGGGAACCGTTACGCAAATCCTGGGGCTTGGCAACTTCAACGGCCTTCCCATTACGGTCCGCGGGCTTTCGGGCCGGCTGCTGGCGGCGCCGGCGGTGAAGACCGGCATGGTCCGGCTTGAGGGCAGCCAGAAGGAGCTTGAAACCTACGCGCCAGGGGCGGATTTTCTCTTTGTCGACTGCGCCGGCATAACCGAGGCCGGAACCTATACGCTGCCGGTCAGGGCGGACCTGCCCGCGGGTTTCACGGCGCTGCGTATCGAGCCGGAGCAGGTTGTGGTGCAGGTACGGAGCGGGGAATGATTGTCGGCGTGGGCATTGACGTGGTACACGTGCATCGCCTGGAACGGTGGCGCGCCACCCCCGGGCTTTTGGCGCGGTTTTTCCACCCGGACGAGCTGTCCGCCGCGCTTTCCAAGGGGAGCGGCGCGAACCTCTCCCTTGCGGCGCGGTTCGCCGCGAAAGAAGCCTTTGGCAAAGCCCTGGGGCGGGGGCTTTCCGGCATCATTCTCAAGGATATTATGGTGGTGAACCGGCATAACGGCAAACCGGAAATCACGCTTTTCGGCACCGCCTTACGCGCCTTCAAAGAGAGCGGCGCGGATACGGCGCATATCTCCCTCACCCACGAAAAGGACAACGCGATCGCCCTCGTGGTGCTGGAAGGCAGCAGCGTTTAGGTGTCGCGCCGCGCCTGTCCCGCGCTTCGGTTGGCGGACTCCGAGAGGCGGCGCACCTCTTTGAGAAAGGCGCCGGCGCCGCGGGGCGCGTAGGCTTCTTCTTTTTCTTTTTCTTCTTCTTCGCGGGTTTCAACGGCGCCCGCGTCCCGCCCCGCTTCTTGCCGGCGGATTTCCTCGCGGTACACCGCGATATACGACCAGAGCGCCCGGTGCTTCCGCAAAAACCGCGCCTCCGAGCGGAAGCGCTCGCGGATGGACTTCCCGGCCTCCGCCGGTTCGTCAAGGAGAAACCCGAACACCGGTATCACTGACCAGAACCCGACAATAAGCAGCACCGCGCACGAAACGGCAAGGGGAACCGCGTTGCCGCGGGATGTCAGCTTCCCCCAGAAATGCTTTACCCGCTTTTTGCCCCCTATAAAGAGAACCCCGTCACCGGATTTCGTGGGGACTCCCAGAATATCCCAGGCCAAAAGCGCGTTTTCCTCGGTATAGAGGCTTGTGGAGCGCATAAAATAGGGAATACCCATAACCGTTACGGAGCCGTGTCCGATACCCAGGGTTACGACCTTAATCCTGCCCTCGGAATCGAGCCTGAGCGTTACCGAGTCCGCAGGCACGTGCGCGGGACGGACTTTGAAATCGGTCTTTGAGTCGAGCGTGCCGGAAACCGGTATGACGCGAAATCCGGCGGGGTTTTGGTCCCACACTGACCGCGGCGTGAAGTCCTCCGGCGTGTCGTCTTCCCCGTCGCGGCTCCCGCGCCGCACCCCCAGGGATTCGAGGAACGCCGCAAGCTCCCGATCCCCCCGATCCTCCGGGTCCCCGTTTTCCAGAAGCGCCGGCTCGTCGAGGGATACCGCCAAAATCCCGCCGGAAGCGGCCCAGGGCACGAGGATTTCAAAGGCGCCCTGCCAGTCGAAGCGGGAGGCGTGTATCAGTACCGCCTTTTCCTTGCAGGCCGCCACGTCCCTGGGGGTTCCCGCGCTCTTTGAGCGCACCTTTCGGCCTGTGGCGCCGAGCCAGCGCTCCAGCGCGAGGTACTGGTTGTCCCGCGCCTCCTTTGAAACCGGTATACTGCGCGTCCTGTCGTAAACCTCAAACCGCGTAACGCCAACCGCCGCCGCAAGCGCGAGCGCGCCGGTTACAGCCGCCAGAGCCGCCACGCAGCCCGCCTTATTCACGGACTACCCCTCCTGATACAAGGCGCTCGCAGCGCTTTAAGCGCGGCGGGAAGTCCTCCGGCGCCGGCGGCTTTCCGGCATAGGCAAAGGGGAGCCACTTTTCAAGAAACTCCGCGAACGCTTCCGCGCTTTCTTCCCGCAGTTCTCCCTGTTCCGCCGGTTCCCTTTTCTCCCGCACCGCCCGAAGAAGGTCGTGCTCCGTTGCCCCGGGGCGCGGCTTTTCACGCGGAGACGCGCTTATCCACGCGGCCCAGGCCCTGAGACACGCGGCCCATGCCTCCCGCGCCTCCCCCGCGTCAAAACACGCCTGCGAGCGGCGCAGCCAGTATTCGGGCGTTTCGGCCCGCTCCGCACGGTGCGCCGCGTCATGGTCGGCCCCGCGGGGTTTCGGCGGTATGAGAGGGCGCCGCCGGCTCCGGTACACGAGCGCGCAGCAGGATGCGGCGGCGCCCAGCCCAAGGGCCGTGAGAAGGAAGATCGCCGCGGCTTTTTTCATTGCTTTTACCAATTCCACCCACGCGGCGGACGGAGCGCGAGGCAGTGCGCCGGCGGCTTTTTTTTCCTTAGGGCGTATGCCCCAGGTTTCTTCTTCCCCGCCGAAGTCCGGCGAGGCGAGGATTGTTTCAAGGACCGAAAGCGGCGCTTCCGCCTCACAGGGGGAAGGCCGTCCCAGCGCCGCCGCGAGGAGGAGCGCCAGAGCCGCAACGCCGCGCCGCGCCGCGCCGGTATTGTTTGGTTTTTCAGAGCGGTTCGTATACCCACGCACCCTTTCAGTATACACGAACCCCCACCCCTCCGCCACCGTCTCCGACGGTTTCAGCATGGCCGCAGCCTCCGGCTGTTTCAGCACTGTTGTTTGTAAATGGTGCAACACCCTGTCCGGTGAGCGAGTCAGTGCTGCTTAGGCGCGGCTACGCTTCGCGCAGCCTCCGACGGCTTCACAGCCTCCGGCCCGTCTCCGACGGCTTCAGCATGGCCGCCTGTTGTTTCTTACTGGTGCAACACCCTGTCCGGTGAGCAATCTGGTTGCTGCTTAGGCGCGGCTACGCTTCGCGCAGCCGGTCGCAGTTTGGGAGCGCCGTGTTGTTGTGCGCCGCAGCCTCCGGCTGTTCCATAAGATGCCCGCCTCGCGCCCCACACCCAGTCCGTCAGATTACCCGCGCCCCTAAGCTGTCTGCGCCGGCTTTGCCGCGCTTCGCATGACGCTTATGGAACAGCCGGAGGCTGCCGCGTACCGCGCCGCGCTTCTTAGCTGTCTCCGCCGGCTTCGTCGCGCACAACAACGCATAGCTCCCAAACAGCGACCGGCGGCGCGAAGCGTAGCCGCG
>JAITHR010000005.1 GCA_031279895.1 Spirochaetaceae bacterium | reverse complement strand
GTGCTTGACCATATCCCCCGCGTCCGCTTGCGGTACTCATCCATAGAAAGCCCCTTTGCCTGAGAGCGGGTGAGTTTCCGGCCCGCGCCGTGGGGCGCCGAATAGTTCCACGCCGGATTGCCCGCGCCGATTCCGATAATCCCGCCCTCGGCCATGGAAAACGGTATCACCGCCGGCTCGCCGGCTTCAGCGGAAATCGCCCCTTTGCGCACCATGCCCCGCTTAAAATCAAGGTAGTTATGGGTGGTTTCAATGTATTCAAGGCGGGACAGGTCTTCCTTAAAAAAGCCCTCGATGATAAGGCGCGCCATAAGGCTGCGGTTAAGCGCGGCGTATACCTGCGCGATCCGCACGTCCGCATAGTACGATTGCGCGTCCGGCCCCGCAAGGTACTTGATGGAAGAATCCGGCGGGCTTGCGCGGAGCGCCTCCCGCTCATGGTGGCGGGCAATGACAAGGCCCAGGGCGCGGGATCCCGAATGGATGACAAGCCAGCGGTTCCGCTCCTCGTCCCGATCAAGCTCGATGAAATGGTTGCCCCCGCCTAAGGTGCCGATACCGGCAAGGATGCGCGGCAGAAACAGCCCCCGCGCTTCGGTCAATTTCCGTATCCCGCGCTTAAAGTCCCGAAACGGAAGCTCCCCGCGTGCGGGCATGGCGTCATAGACCGCCTCCAGCGCGGGGTACGCCTCGTTCCGCACCGCCACCCCGAACGGAATATGGGCGCGGATATACCGGTCGAGCTTATCAAACGGAAGGCTGCCGGCCCCGATGTTATAGGCCGACACGCCGCAGCCGATGTCTCCTCCTATGAGCGACGGCGCCGCGTAGGAGTTCATCGTGGCGGTAAAGCCCACAATCGTTCCCGCGCCGGGGTGCGCGTCCGGCATGATCCGCACGGTCGTGTCCTCAAAAAGCGGGTGGTTAAGATAGGTCAAGATCTGGTCTTCGCAGGACCGCTCGATGGCTCCGGCATACACCAGCGCCTCATTGCGCTTTCCTTTTACGATAATAGGATTCACAACGTATCCTTAATAAAAATATAAAAATATATACATGGGAAGAAATACTAAACAGAGCAAAGAGAAACCCTCTCTTGTCATCTTTTTAGAACAACAGGATGCGGGTCAAGGCAACGGTTTTACCTGAACCCCGCCGGTGAATAGGGATATGTACGTGTAGCCAACATAGCGCGCCTCCTTGGGTTTTGTTTTATAGAGGAGGCCATCATAGCAAAAGAAGAAACGCCCGTCAAGGCAAGGGGGAAGAAAGGGGAAGAAACGAAGCGCGGTGCGTTTATTCGTTTGTATTTTCTATTATTTCATTAAATATTTCTTCGGATGTTTTATGTAACCTGCGAAAATGGCCTATTAAATTCGGTGTCAGTATGTTACCGTCCTTTATTTTTAAGGGCTTTTCCTCAGGCCCGATTTTTATTAAGCCCGTTTTGCTTTCCGGCAATGCTCTTTTTGTTATTTTTGTTCCGTTTTTACCCAAGGCGGCGTTATCCGTGCAGTTCCAGGGTATTTTATGCGTTATTGTTTTTTTATTATCATAACAATATTCATCCCACAGTATATATTCAGGGTCCCGGTTCTTTTGTTTTGCCCATTCCGTTATTTCAGGGTTACTCTTTAAAAGAATTTCTTTTATATAGGCCCTCTCGTTTATTATTTTATCAATCTCCATGCGCCCCAACAGATACATTTTTCCATTTATTACCGTAATCGGAAATAGTATATCCCCTGCCGCAACCTTACCCAACGGAGGCTGTGATCGGTGGGGCCCTCCGAATATGACCGATAAGGGTCCCTGATCCCCGTTTTTCATATAATATCCGATCCTGTCTTTTGTCCAAAATAGCATATACGATGCCATACACCCCCTCCTTATATGATAGGTACTGTTAATCCCGTCTTTTGCCCCGGCCCGCGAAGCGGCGCCGCCTGTTTCCACGCCTTACCGTATCAATACGACGGTTCCGATGGTGATGAGCCCGGCGCCGACGAGTGTTTTGGGGGTTAGCGGTTCTTTTAAGAGCGCTGACGCCAGGATGATGCCGATAACCAGGCTGAACTTATCCACAGCCATTACCTTTGACGTCTCTCCTATCTGGAGCGCCTGATAATAGCACAGCCATGAAAGGCCCGTGGCTATGCCGGATAATCCCAAAAAGAGCAGTGTCCGGTATCCGAGCGCGGCGCGGCGGTGGTTTCCGGTTACAAATACCAGAGCCCAGGCCATAACCACTACCACCACCGTGCGCAGCGCCGTCGCCAGATGGGAGTTTACGTTTTCAACGCCGATTTTCGCCAAAATCGAAGAGAGCGCCGCGAAAAGCGCCGATAACGCGGCATAGAGCGCCCACACCGCCTACAAGCCTCCGGCTTTTTCCCATGCGTAGATGAATTGCAGAGCGTACTGCTGGATACCTTCGAAATAGGTGTCGATGAAGTACACAAGCTCCCGTCCCACGTACCGGTAGTGCCAGCATTCCCAGCGATAGCCCGTAACCTCTTCGTATCCTTCGGGGAAGGAGAGGGACCAGCCGAAACTGCCCGCGTTTGCCAGAAGCCAGCGGCCTGCTTTCGTTTGGGCAAACGAATCGTCGATAGAGCCGAAGTCCACCACCAAGCCAAGCTGATGCTGGCTGTGTCCGGCGCGGGCAGACTCCCGGTCCGCCGTGTACTGGCCGGACTGTCGGACGTTCCGTTCGTACAACTCCTTTTGGTACGCATAGGTACGGTAGGCTGAAGAGGCGGTGAGGGTTACGCCGTCCCCCAGCGCCGCCGCCGCCATAGTCTCCAGCGCCAGCGCCGCGTCCCGACGGAGGAGAAGTCCCTGCCGGCTTACCGTGTAGGACCCGCCGCCAAGAACCACCAAATCATCCGGCGCATACCGGCCAGGCAAGGCGTGGGCTTTGTCAACCAATACCCGAAGGTACGGGTCCCCGTCCAGAACCGCCAAAATATCCATAATAAAAGAGGGCCCTTGGGAGGCGGCGCGGAGGATGTTCCACGAAACCTGTTCCGGTATCCCCGCGTCTCCCAAGATACGCCCCAGCGCGTCATCCAAAACCGGATCCGGCGCGTCCGGCGCGTCCGGTAGCGGCGGCACCGGCAGCGCCTTCGTTTGTGCCGTCAGATTTTCTAACGGCGCGGTGCGCGGCTTTGAGCAGGCGGCGCAGAAAACCGAGAGGCAGAGGAGGCACGAAAGCAGTCGGGTCAAACTACCTCGTATCCTTCTTCCGTTATGGCGGCTTTCAGCGCGTCGATACTCACGCGCTCTTCATGTTCCACCTGCGCGTTTTTTTTCCCCAGATTTACCTCCACCGATTGCACCCCGGGGAGGGCTTTCAGCGCGTTGGTTACGTGTTTTACGCAATGTTCGCAGGACATTCCCGCCACATTCAACGTTGTTTTCATAACTGCTCCTTATAGTGTTGTTTTTTTAATACTACCACACACCGCCGGCAAACACAACCGCAGCCTCCGCCCGTCTCCGACGGCTTCAGCATGGCCGCCTGTTGTTTGATAATGGTGCAACACCTTGTCCGGTGAGCGGGCTTGTACAGTCCAGGCGCGGCTACGCTTCGCGCAACAGCGGGCGGTTTGGAAGCGGCGCGTTGTTGTGCGCGGTAAGGGGCGGAGCGTGGTTCGGGGCGCTTCGCAGGACGCTTTTGAAACAGCCGCAGCCTCCGGCTGTTTTAAACAGCATCCCGTGTTGCGCCCCGAATCTGTCAACGTCTGCTTAGAGGCGCAGGGCAGCAGGACGCTTATGAAACCGTCGGAGACGGCAAACAGCGGCATATCGCAGTAAACGGCGTACTATGCAAGTTCTTTCCGAGTCAAAAGAACGTCCTTCCGGTGTAAAAGAACGTCCTTCCGAGTCAAAAGAATGTCCTTCTGGAGTAAAAAGAATTCTTTCTGGAGTAAAAAGAATTCTTTCTGGAGCTAAAAGAATTCATTCCGAGTCAAAAAGAATTCTTTCTGGAGTAAAAAGACATACTTCCGAGTCCCGCCCGCGTAGGCCGGACTCGCATATAACTACCCGCGACCCGCGCACGACTATATGCGAGTCAAAATCAGCTGAATGCGAGTCAAAATCAGCTGAGCGCGAGTCGGAATCAGATGAATGCGAGTCAAAATCAGCTGAGCGCGGGTCGGAATCAGATGAATGCGGGTCGCGGACACGTGTGCCGGAGTCGCGCCGCGCCCCTAAGCTGTCTCCGACTGCTTTGTGGCGCTTCGCAGGAAGCTTATGGAACCGTCGGAGACGGTGCCACCCGCCGCCGGCGGGCTATGTTAAAGACAAAAAAAGAGTCTGTTTCTTGGAAACAGACTCTTTATAGTATACGCGCCAACACTTCATTAAGAGAAGTTATGTACGTCTATAATATTAAACCGGACGCTTCGATAGGGAAAGGTGTTCTTTGATAAGGGCGTACACCTGTTCCGCTGCCGTATCATAGGAGTATTTGGCGAGAATATCGTCCGGTTTTTCTACCGGCTGGTATAAAAGCTCTTCCAAATCCACGTCAATAGCATAAGGATCGATATAATGCGCTGTTTTTCCGTAAATCTCCGGCAAACTTGCCGCATCTGCGACAATAATTTGTGCCCCGCACGATAATGCCTCAAGAGGGGTTAATCCAAAACCTTCATAATACGAGGGCAGGATGAAAGCTTTGCAGGTTTCCATAAGCGCTTTCACTTTGGAATCGTCAAGGTAGCCCAGAAGGAGGACGTTCGGCGGTTTCCCTGCGGATAACCCTTCGGCTTTGGAGGTGGGCGCCACATTTCCAGACAGGGCGAAAAGGTCGTCTGGATGTTTTAGGGCGTACTCAATAATCCAACGGATATTTTTCCGCTTGGAAAGGCTTCCTAAGGAAAAAAAGAAGGGCTTTGAAAGGACGGGGAACTGCCGCACTATGCTATAATCCGGTTCTATGGTTTTGAAATGAAACCAGCTGCTGTAGATAACCGAAATATTTTCAGGGTTCACGTGATAGGTGCGGGCAATCTGATTTCTGCTAAAATAAGAGACCGTAACAATGCGTTTCGCCCGCCGCGCTATGAGGCGGTACTGCCAGCAGTTATAAAGGCGCGCCAGTTTATCTCTGGGAGTGGTGAAATCTTCGGGAAACATCTTGCAATAAATGTCATGGAGAAATACGATGCCCGGAGCCAAAGGGAGGCAGACATTGCCGAATTCCAAAACCGTATAGCGGCGGCCACGAGTAAGCAGGAAAAACTGCGTTGTACACAGCTGCCAAAGCAGGTGCCGGCCCGTTTTTCCATACCGTATCACCTCGATATTTTTGTACGGGGGAGGCGCCGCGTCCCGCGGGATTAAGAGCGCGATTTCACCGGGGACGCATAACAGGTCAAGGCGCTTTGTTATCTCATGGGCGTAGCGCTCAATGCCGTTTATGTCGGCGCGGCAGTGGAAATAACCGTTGATGAGAACTTCAGCCATGGTCCCGCCTTATTTTATAGGCGATAAAGCCCTGTATCCGCCCGCGCAGTGAACTGATACGTGTTTTTTTGTCTTTATAAAGGGCGATATTAAGCGCGCCCTTTGCAATGCGGAGCACGAAAATAGGCAGCATGATAAAGAAATGATAGTCCATTACGGCCTTCTTGTAAATCGCGCCGAAGCCTCTTCCATAGGAAAACGCCCGTTCAGGAGTTTCCTGTTTGGCGGGATGGTAAATATACTGTTTTCCGTGGTAGCGCCCTTTGACCTTGTGTTTGAGCAGGCGTAAAAGCAAATCGCTCTCTTCTCCGGAGCCAAACGCCGCTCCGAGACCCATGCGCTCGTCAAAACGAAAGGTTCCCATTGCGGACGACCGGACAAAAATCGTAAAAGAAATGCCTACATTGAGCGCGTTAAAGAGAGATACCTCGGTGTCGGTATCGTTGGATTTCGTTCCGCCCAGAGCGCTGCCGCCCCGATTCTTATCTTTGGTGTTGCAGATTCAGGAATCTTTATACAGAAAAAAGCTTCCGGCGGAGCGCCGCAAAGCCGGAAAAATCCGCGTAGGCGCACTCCGCCGGAAGCCGCTTAGAAAAAAAGCCGGCCTGTCAGGGGGTAAGCAGTCCCTTCTGCTTAATGCCGATAAGCGGGATAAAAAGCGCGAAAAGCGCGGCGGCAAGGACAATGCCCGCGCCGAGGCCCAGGGGGTAGCTCTGGCGCAACCCCTCCGGCGCGACGATGAGGTAGCAGGTAACGACCACCGTCATAAAGGTTGCCGGAATTAAGGTAATCCAATACGGTTTGCCTACTTTGGCAAGATAGGCGCTGGCAGCCCACAGCGCGATTGTGGCCAGGGTCTGGTTCGACCACGCGAAGTACCGCCAGATGATATTAAAGTTATCCCGACCGGTCTGGGACCACGCCACAAGCAGAATACCGACGGCAAAGAGGGGAAGGGCGATGAAAAAGCGGTTTTTAACCGGCTTCTGGTTAAACGAAAGGGCGTCCGCAATGGCAAGGCGGGCGCTCCGAAACGCGGTGTCCCCGGAGGTTATGGGGCAGGCCACCACCCCAAGAACCGCCAGGGCCCCGCCCGCAACGCCCATAAGCTCGGTGGAAACCTTTGTTACCACCACCGGCGCGGATCCCGCTGCTGCAAGCCCCTCCACGCCGCCGAAATGCGCCATCGCCGCGGCAGCCCAAATCATCGCCACCACCCCTTCGATAATCATCGCGCCGTAAAACACGCTCCTCCCGGACTTCTCGCTGTTGATACACCGCGCCATAAGCGGGGACTGGGTGGCGTGGAAGCCGGAAATCGCGCCGCAGGCTATCGAAATAAAGAGGAAGGGGAACACCGCCGTTCCCTTGGGATGGAGGTTTTGCAGGCTGAACTCCGGTATGTTCGCCATCTCGCCGGTAACAAAGAGCATTACCGTAATGCCGATGCCCATAACAAGGAGCGCGGCGCCGAAAAGCGGATAGAGGGTGCCGATTACTTTATCAATCGGGAGCACGGTGGCAAGGATGTAATAGGCGATAATAACCGCGAGGGCGATAGAAAAGATGTTTTTGTTATTCGGGTCAATGAGGGTGTTAAGCACCTGCGCCGGGGTATACACGAACACCACGCCCACAAAGATAAGAAGCACCACCGAGAAGACCCGCATGATGTACTTAGGCGCCGCGCCCAGGTATTTGCCCACGATTTCGGCGATGGTGGTGCCCTCGCTGCGGAGGCTGAGCATCCCGCAGAAGTAGTCGTGGACCGCGCCCGCGAAGATGCAGCCGAACACGATCCACGCAAACGCCGCGGGCCCGAAGAGCGCGCCCGCGATGGCGCCGAAAATAGGGCCGGTCCCTGCGATGTTGAGGAACTGAATCAGCACCGCCCGCCATGTCGGAATGACCACGAAATCCACGCCGTCGTGTATCCGTACCGCCGGTGTTTCCCGTTCCGGCTTTATGCCGAAGATCTTTTCCACGATTTTGCCGTACACAAGATACCCAAGTATCAACGCGACAATGCCAATAAGAAATGAAAACATAGGTTCCTCCTAAAAATAAGGTTGCATCACTTCAAATCTTAACGCATGGGCCGCGCCCAATCCAGTTTTGTTCCCTACGATTCCGGCGCCGCGGCGTACAACAGGCCGGCCTGTTGTACTTTTCAGAAGGAATAGGTGAGGCCCGCTTTTATAAAGCTGTTTTTATGGTACTGTCCCAGCTCCCCGGTCCTGTCCCCGCCCAGAAACCCCGCGGAAAGCTCCGCGGTTACGTCCCCTTTGGTCCAGAAAATACCGGGGATAATAAAGAAATCCCGATCCTCCACCCCCCATATACCGGTTACTTTACATTCAAGCTCGTCCATAAAGAATTTGCTTCCCAGGATAACCGTAACCCGCGTGGACGTGGCGCCGGCGCCAGCCTCGCCGTCCGTTTCGGGACGGCTCCCTATCCGGCTGTACCATACACGTATCCCCTCGGTAACTTGCAGGTTGAGGGTAAGGCGCCAGGCGCCCCAAAAAAGCGCGAACTCCCGATCAAAGCCCAGGGACCACCAGAGCGACGGGTTGTACACCCTGCCGTCGTCGCCCGCAAGGTCCCCGGTAATATGCGCGGCAAGCTCGGCCCGCAGGTTAAAGCCGAGTACCACCTGCGCGTAATCCGCGCCGATCTGGTGGTACCGGCTAAAGTCGATAACCGGCTCCACGCCGTAAGGGTTTCGGGCAAAGTCGTCTATGCCGCCTATGGTTATGCTGGGCCGGAAGTGGTTCCCGAAGAAATACTGAAACCCCACGTCCGAGGACCTGATAGTGGTGGTGAACCGCAGGCCCGTCTGGGCGTATTCCATGCCGGTCGTCTCCGGATAGAAAGAGGACGCCGAGAGGTTCTGGTAATGGGCCAGCACCGCCTGCTGTTCCGCCGGAAGGAGCGTGGACTGGCCCAGGCCGGCTATAACGTTCCGTCCGATAAGGTCCGCGGCTTCGGTAATCTGGCGGGGCGCCCAGCGTCCTGACCGCGCAAACCGGTGTCCCTCAAACCAGGGGAGAAAAACCCCTTCGAGTTTCGTGAAAGCGCCGAAAGTATAGGAGGCGCTGACAAGCGGGCGCGGTATCTTACGGGAGTGCGTATCGGTTATGGACGTCAGATCCGTATAATCAATGGGGTTTACCACGTCAAGGGGCCCGAAACTGTCCGCTTTGCCCCAGGTGAGCTTGCGGAGCCCCCCGTCAATGATCCATTTCCCGAAAAAGGCGCGGAGATACGCCTGGTCAAGGGCAACCGGAGACGCGGATCCGTCAAACACCGGCGCAAGACGAAGGTTTATCACCGCCTCGGCGTTCGCCGCAGACGCGCTAACGTTGAGTTTCCCCTCAAACACGTCCCCCAGGGTGGTTTTCTTGAAATCGGAGAAAGAAGAGAAGTCATCGGTATACCCCAGAAGCCGCGCCGAAACCTCGCCGGTTATTTTTACCGAGAGCGGCGGAGACGGCGCCGGCGCGGGAAGTCCGCCTCCCGCGCTTTCCCCGTCCCCGC
>JAITHR010000268.1 GCA_031279895.1 Spirochaetaceae bacterium | reverse complement strand
CGGCATACTGGACTATGTTACCGCGTGGTATAAAAAAGCCGCCCTGTATATGCAGGGAACGGAAATAGAAACCGCGTTTGTTTCAACCAACAGCATTTGCCAGGGGGAACAGGTTCCGGCGCTTTGGCCCGATTTAATGCAAAAACACGGCGTAACCATAAACTTTGCCCACCAGACGTTCAAGTGGAGCAACGAGGCGCGGGGAAAGGCCGCGGTGTATTGCGTCATTATCGGTTTCAGCCTCCATGACCGGAAAACCAAAAAACTGTATTACTACGCGGATATAACCGGCGCTCCCGCGGAAACAGCCGTTAATCAGATAAACGCGTATTTGGTTGACGCGCCGGTGATTTTTATCGAGAAAAGAAGCCTGCCCCTGTGCGATGTTCCCGCCATGACCAAGGGCAGTTCTCCTACCGATGACGGTAATTTCCTGCTTACCCAGGAAGAAAAGGACGCGCTGCTGGCGGCGGATAAAACGCTGAACCAAGTGATACGTCCCTACACCGGCGCGAAAGAGTATTTGCATAATATTCCCCGGTACTGCATCTGGCTGAAAGATGTTTCCCCGGCAAAATACAGTCATTCCAAGGAAATAATGCACCGCCTTGCAAAAATTAAAACATTCCGTTCCCAAAGCGATAGAAAAGCAACGCTCAAGTACGCAGACTTCCCAAGTTTGTTTGTGGAGATAAGACAGCCGGACACAAATTATTTGTTAATACCGCGAGTCTCTTCTGAAAACCGCCCCTATATTCCCATTGGTTTTATGGACAAAAATATAATCGCCAGCGATTCAACTATTTTTGTTCCGCAAGCGACGTTATACGAATTCGGCGTGATTACTTCCGCAATGCACATGGCGTGGATGCGCGCTGTGTGCGGCAGGCTTGAAATGCGCTACCGTTATTCAAACACGATAGTGTACAATAACTTTCCCTGGCCCGCTCCAACGGAAAAACAGAAACAGGCTGTTACCGGAGCCGCGCAAAAGGTTCTCGACGCCCGCGCCTTATACCCGGAATCGTCCCTGGCGGAATTATACAACGCCGCCGCGATTCTCCCGGAATTACTGAAAGCCCACCAGAAGCTCGACAAAGCCGTAGAAGCCGCCTACGGCCGTGCTTTTGCCGGAGGCGGCGAGCGGGTTGCGTACCTGTTCGAGCTGTACCAGAAACTCAGCGGGGAGCTGTTTGTGGACACCAAGAAGCGCGGCAAGGGAAGGAAGGCGAAGTAACCGCGGCGAAGCAGGCGTTGACCGCCCCCGGCCCGCGCCTCTAAGCAGGCGGTGTCGCGCCATTCGCTAACCGCAGGCAGCCGTGCAGGAACCGCCGGAGGCGGGCCTCAGGCGGGCTTATGAAACAGGCCGGTCTGTTAGACGCGGGAGATGCCGTGTTTGTTTAAGAGCGCGAAAAAGCGGGGCTGGTTTTGGGACGAAACCGCCACCATGCCCCCTTCGACACGGTGGATAACGGCTCTGAACTCCTCGTCGTCCATAAGCTCCGCCACAATGTCCGCTTCGTAGGGCAAATCGTACAGTATCATATCGGAGCGCGGCATCTTGAAAAGGCCGGCGCGCTCAAGGGCGGTGCGGAAAACAGCCCGCCAGTGGAGCCCGGGATCTGGGTCGATAAGGGTTGTGAAACGCCGGATACGATCCTGTATCTCCTTTTTGGAGGCGCACCCCGCAATAAAAGACCCCGCGCTTACGCGCCAGATGTTCTCATCCAGTTTCTCCCCTATGGTATCCAGATAGAGGCGGCACTCCGGCGCACGGCCTTCGAGAACCACCACAGGCAGCTCGGAGTCCGCGCACGCGGGGTAGGCGCGGGTTGCCTGGGGCGGCGAGGGGCGCAGGTCGAGGCACCACCTGCCGAACTCGGTAATCCTGACCGCCTCAAGGCGCTCGAAAGGCGAGAGCGGGAGCCGCGCCCCCCGGTGTACGCGGAAAAGCGCCGGCTCCTTCTCGGTTATTTCAAGCAGGCCCAGGGCCGCGAAGAGGAAACAGTAGGCCTGGAACAGGGGGCGGGTGAGAAGATCGTGGCGCACCATGCCGGTCGGACGGAACTCCCCCTCCGACGTGTAGGAAAGGCCGCGTATCTCAAGGATTTCCCCTTTCACCCGAAAGCCCCGTTCGGTGAAAGGGTCGCAGAAACTGAAGTCCCCGCCGGTAATTCTGAGGCGCTCGATGAGTTTTTCCGCGTCAAACCAGAGCGCTTCCTGCGCGATATATTGGAGGACGCACTGAAACAGCCCGCGTGAGGGCGGCGTCGCGGTGCCGCTGAAAAACGGCGGGACTCTGCCCGTATGCCCCATTAAGAGGGCGTACTCGACGAAGCGCCGGTCCGACCGCTGCGCCGCGCTTTGGGCCGGCGCCTCCGCAAAAAACGCCCCGACAACCCGTTTGATTTCCGCGGGCCCGTCGAACTTGTGTATCGGGTACCGGTACATACACAGCATAAAGCGCGTAAGAAGGTCGATGTTGTCCGGCGCGTCCGCCTGAAACGCCGGAATCCCCGCGGCTGCGCGGAGTGCGGCGCGTTCCTCTTTTTTCTTCTTCATCCGCGAAAACAGGTCCGCGTCCCGCGCCGGCCTTTTGGCAAACAGCGCCCTGAGGAGGGTGCCGAACCCCTCCGCCGCGTCAAGGCTGTTGTTCCAGAGCTCGCCTGAGAGGGCGCGCTCTTCCGTGCGGCACCCGGAGAGGTGAAAAGTCGGCGGGGGCTCCAGAAAATTCGCGGCAATCCGGCGGAGCCACGGCGGAAGGGAGAGCGCGTAGCACCCGTACTCGCAGGAGAGCGTGAGAAAGTTAATGCCCGGCGCCGGAGAGATCCGCCAGGCCAGCCTGTCGGGGACCGCGGGGTCCGGCGCGAGGAGCGGGAGACCGGTCTCTTTCTCAAGTGCCGGCACCGGCGCGAAATCGGTAAACGCGGCGCGGAAGAGTATCTGTCTGGCGTAGGGGAAAAGCTTGCGGAACCAGCTTTCAAACGCGGCGGCTGAGGGGAAATCCAGCCGCGCCGCGGCGTCGTATATGAGGTCCGCCGCGGGTTTCGATGCCGGGACGCAACAGAAAAGGGAGAAATAGGCGCCGGCAAGGTAATCCGCGCCGCCCGAGGCGATGGCCGCGACAAGTTCCGCTCTGGAGAACACGGGAATCTTCGCGTCGCGGTTGACTTTCGGTCCGGTGTCAGAGGCCATAGACGTCTCCGACGAGAAACATGAGGTCTTCCGGCGTGAGGGACTTGAAAGTTTCCGCGTCGTTTTGCAGCAGCGCGCCGGAGAGGGCGCTTTTGCGCTGCTGGAGTTCCGTCATCCGCTCCTCAATCGTGTCTTTGGCAATGAGCCGGTAGCAGAATACCGGATTTTCCTGGCCGATGCGGTGGATTCGGTCAACCGCCTGCTGTTCCGCCGCGCCGTTCCACCAGGGGTCGAAGATAAACACGTAATCCGCGGCGGTCAGGTTAAGGCCGGTGCCGCCGGTTTTAAGGGTCATCACAAAGGCTTTTACCTCCGGGTCGGTCTGAAACCGCCGCGTAAGGGCCGCACGGTTCGAGACCGCGCCGGTCATTACGAGGTGGGCGATACCGCAGTCCTCGAGGTCCCGGCTTATAAGGTCAACTGCTGCCAGAAAGTTGGTAAAGATGAGGCACTTATGCCCGCCGGCGGCAATCTCCCGCACCCTCTCCGTAAGGTATCGCCGCTTGGCCGACACCCCCTCCCCGTTCCGCTCCGGCACGCTGGCCAGACGGCGCAGTTCCGAGAGGGCTTTCAGGATAACAAACGCGCCTTTGCCGTACCCCTCGGTGTGAAGGATGCCGCTTATGAGGCGTTTGTACGCCTCGCGCCGCGTATGGTACAGGCGGTGGTGGGCCTCTTCAAGGGCTATGGAGACGGTCTCTTCGGTTTTGGCGGGCAGTTCGGTAAGCACGTCCCGTTTGAGGCGCCGGAGGATGAAAGGGTAGATGCGGGCGCGCAGGTCTTCAAGCGCCGCGTTGTCGTTGTTTTCCTGAATGGGCGTGAGGAACCG
>JAITHR010000285.1 GCA_031279895.1 Spirochaetaceae bacterium | reverse complement strand
TCCGACGGTTTTAAACAGCTTCCGGCATAGCGCGGCAAAGCGGTCAACGATTACTAACAGGCGCGTGTCTGGAAGCTTATGGAACCGCCGCCGTCTCCGACGGTTTTAAACAGCTTCCGGCATAGCGCGGCAAAGCGGTCAACGATTACTAACAGGCGCGTGTCTGGAAGCTTATGGAACCGCCGCCGTCTCCGACGGTTTCATAAGCGTCTTGCGGAGCGGCTCAAAGCAGACGACGATTGCTTTGCCGCGGTATCAGGAAGCTTATGAAACCGTCGGAGACGGGCCGGAGGCTGCTTAGAGGCGCGTGGCGCCTTCCGCAAGACTAATCCCCTTGCGCCGCGTCCAGTCGCGCATCTGGTCCTCCCCGATAGGCCCGACGCCGAAATAGTACGCCTTCGGATGGGCAAGGTAGAAGCCGCACACTGAAGCGGCGGGAATTATCATGCCTTGCTCGGTAAGATCGAACCCGCACCGCTCCCGCGCCTCCAGAACCTTGAACGCGACTTCTTTGTCCTTATGGTCGGGACACATGGGATACCCTATGGCTGGCCGCACCGCGCCGGCTACTGGCCACCATTCGCGCCGAACCCGCTGATGTACCTCTTCGCCGAACGCCTCGGCCAGGGCGTTTGCCAAGGTTCCCAAAAGAAGCCGGCTGTACGCATCCGCGCCAACCGTCTCCTCCGCGCCGTTTAGGAAAAACCCCGCGCCCAGGGCGAAAAGCCCGATCCACCCCGTTTCTTCCCGCCCGCGGGGAAGCACGAAGTCCGCGACACAAGGGTTGGGACGCCCGTTTTCTTTTTGGCGCTGGTCCCGCAGAAAACAAAACCGCGCGGACTCGGTGTGCCGGTCATCACCGTAGATAATAACATCGTCCCCCTCACTGTGCGCCGGAAAAATCCCCGCCACCCCGCGTAACGCAAGGAGTTTTTCTCGCTCAAGCCGGTCAAGCATGGTTTTGGCGTCTTCCAAGAGCCTGTCTGACGGCTCTCCTGATTTCCATTCCCGCAGGAACCCGGGCCAGTCAATATGGGGAATTACCCGCTGAAGAGGATAGTCCTGGAGGTCTATGATACCGCCTGCGCGGTGCGGCGCACTGCACGTCTGCGGCTCCGACCAGTCAATAACCACCTTATTTTTGCGGGCCTCCGCGAGCGGGATAAGCCGCCTGCGCTCCTCGATCTGAGCGTGCCGCGCCGCTGCCTCCTGATACGAGGCCCCAAGGTCCCGCAGAAAAGCCGGACGGTCTTTGGGGGAAAGAAGGGCGCGGGCCGCCGCCGCGGCCCTGCTCGCGTCGCTCACATAGACCACCGGAGCGGAATACGCCGGCGCGATACGGAGCGCCGTGTGCGCGAGGCTGGTGGTTGCGCCGCCTATCATAAGCGGTATGGAGATGCCCCGCGCTTCCAGAGCCGCGGCGGTCTTTATCATCTCGTCAAGAGACGGGGTAATCAGTCCCGAAAGCCCGATAATCGCGACATTCTCACGAAGCGCGGTCTCGATAATCTTCTCGGAGGGCGCCATTACCCCCACATCCAGCACCTCATACCCGTTACAGCCCAGCACCACGCCCACAAAGTTCTTGCCGATGTCATGCACATCCCCTTTTACCGTCGCAAGAAGTATCTTCTCCCGCTTTTCTCGGGACGGGCCGGTCTTCTCGGCCTTGATAAAGGGCGCAAGCGCGCCCACTGCCCGCTGCATGACCCTGGCGCTCCGTATAACCTGCGGGAGGAACATCTCCCCGGCGCCGAAGCGGTCCCCCACTTCCCGCATCCCGTCCATAAGCGGGCCTTCCACGATTTCAAGGGACGCGGCGCGTCGGGGCCTGAGTGCCAGCACGTCCGCTTCGATATAGTCGTCCAGCCCCTTCACCACCGCGTACCGTATCCGCTCCTCAAGGGAGGATTCCCGCCAGCCCTCCGCTTCTCCGCCCCCGGTGCCGGCCCGTTTGCCCGCGCCGATTGTAAGCGCCAGCGCAAGGAGCGTTTCCGCGGCGTCCCGCTTCCGGTAGAGGATAAGGTCTTCGGCGGCCTCCCGCAGCGCCGGATCAAGCCGGTCGTAGGGGATCATGGTCGCGGGATTAACGATAGCCATCGTAAGGCCCGCGTCTGCGGCGTGTTTGAGGATGACGCTGTGCATGGCGTCCCGCACCTGCTCGCTGCCTTGAAAACTGAAAGAGAGGTTGGCAATCCCGCCGGAGACGCGGGCGTGCGGGCAGTGGTCGGTAATCCACCTACAGGCGTGTACAAAGTCCCGTCCGTATACGTCGTGTTCCGGTATGCCCGTGGCAACGGTAAGCACCACCGCGTCAAAGATGATGTCTTCCGCCGGGAACCGGTCATCAGTGAGGAGCCGGTAGGCGCGGGCGGCCACTTCGATTTTACGCGCAAAGGTCGCGGCCTGCCCCTGTTCGTCAAAGAGCATCACCATCACCGCGGCGCCGTAGCGTCGGGCAAGGCGGGCTTTGCGGAGGAACTCCCCCTCCCCGTCCTTGAGGCTTATGGAGTTTACAATCCCCTTTCCCTGGAGGAGTTTGAGACCGGTTTCAATGACCTCCCAGCGGGAGCTGTCCAGCATGACCGGCGCTTTGGCAATGTCCGGGTCAGAGAGCGCGAGCGTAAGGAAGCGGGAGAGCGCGGCGCCGGAGTCCAGCATGGGGTCGTCCATGCACACATTGATAAGGCGGGCGCCCTGCGCGATCATGCTGCGGGCAATGACAAGCGCTTCGCGGTAGCGCTCCGTTTGGATAAGTTTGAGGAACTGCCTGCTTCCCGCTACATTGGTGCGCTCCCCCATTTTGACAAGTCCCTTTTCCCCGCCTGCCTCCACCGCCTCAAGGCCCGCGAAAAACGTCCTCCTGCGCGGCGCGGGCCGGGGGCGCGGCGAATACCGGGCGGCTTTCTCCGCGATAGCGGCAATATGCGCGGGCGTGGACCCGCAGCAGCCGCCGACCACATTGACAAGGCCCTCTTGCATATACTCTTCAAGAAACGCGGCCATGCGTTCCGGCGTGTCGTCATACGCCCCGAACTCGTCGGGCATTCCGGCGTTGGGATGGGCGCTTACCCTGCACGGCGCGAAAGCCGCCAGGTCTCTGAGGTAGCCCTTGAGGGACCGTGCGCCGAGGGAACAGTTAAGCCCCACTGACCAGGGCCTGCCGTGGAGCGTGGAGACGCAGAAGGCTTCCACGGTTTGCCCTGAGAGGAGTCGTCCCGCGGCGTCGGAAATCGACGCGGAGAGCATGACCGGCGGCACGGCGCCCCGCTCTTCTTCCAGACGGGAGACCGCGAAGAGCGCGGCTTTGGCGTTGAGGGTATCAAACACGGTTTCAATAAGAAGGATGTCCGCGCCGCCGTCCAAAAGCCCCCGCGCATTGTCATAGTAGGCCGCGGCCATTTCGTCCCAGTAAATCCCCCGTTTGCTCGGGTCGTCAATATCCGGTGAAAGACTGGCGCTTTTGGTGAGCGGCCCCATGCTGCCCGCCACGAAACGGGGCTGCCCGTCAGCGGCGTATTTGTCCGCCGCGCTGCGGGCAATAGCGGCGGCTTCACGGTTTATCTCATAGGCAAGGTCCGAAAGCCCGTAGTCCGCAAGGGTTACGGCGGTGCCGTTTGCGAAGCTACACGTTGAGATGATGTCCGCGCCGGATTCAAGGTAGGATTCGTGGATGGCCCGCACCGCCTCCGGCTTGGTGAGGCAAAGCACTTCGTTACATCCCGCAAGGTCCGTAGGGTGCGCGGCAAACCGCTCCCCGCGAAAATCCGATTCCGAGAGCGCGTACTGTTGGATTAACGTACCCATCGCGCCG
>JAITHR010000245.1 GCA_031279895.1 Spirochaetaceae bacterium | reverse complement strand
AGGGTAGAGCAGTTGGCAGCTCGTCGGGCTCATAACCCGGAGGTCGGAGGTTCGAGTCCTCCCCCTGCTAATCCCGCATCACCGTGCCGGCCTCTCTTTTGGGAGGCCGGTTATGTTTTTGGGGCAAAGAAGGGGAGGAGTGCCGCGGCTCAAAGCAAGCTGCGCCGGCTTAGACGCGGTATCAAGACACTTATGGAACCGCCGGAGGCTGCGCGAGCGTAGCAGCGCCTGGGCTGTGCAAGCCCGCTCAACGGACACGGTGTTGCACCATTAAGAAGCAACAGGCGGCCATGCTGTGCCACCGGCGCTGCCGGCGGGTATCAGAGCTTCCGTATTCTTTCTACGTCCACTTCGATGCCTTTGAAATCCTTGTCTATCTCGCCGGTGATTTCAACCGTGTCCTTCTCATCAACCGAAATGCCGGCCCAGAGCTTATCGTCTATTTCAATAACGATTTTTCCCGAAGCGTCCGCAAACAGGTACTTCTCATCCCCAAGAAACCGCTCGATGTTCCCCCGCAAGATTACCGGCGCGTGGTCCCGCAGTTTCTTGGCTTCCGCAACCGAGACCGCTACCGCCGCCGCACTCCCGCCGGGCCCGCGATACCCGCCTTGCTGCGCCCACGCCGCCGCGCTTATCACGAGCGCCGCAAGACAAACGGACACGCCTTTTCTCATTTTCATTTTTTTCCTCTTTTCCCTCTTCATTTTCATTTAAAAAAGCGCCGTGCCAAGCGGCTCAAAGCAAGCTGCGCCGGCTTAGACGCGGTATCAAGACACTTATGGAACCGCCGCTGGCGGCGGACACGGTGTTACACCAATTGGAAACAACAGTGCTGTGCCACCCGCCGCCGGCGGGGTGTTGCACCACTTTGAAACAACAGTGCTGTGCCTCCGGCGCCGCCGGCGGACACGGTGTTGCACCACTTTGAAACAACAGGCGGCCATGTTTGAAACCGTCGGAGACGGGCCGGAGGCTGCGGCGGGTTTGCCTACCCCTTGATGCGGTTCAGGTTTTGGCATACCGCGGCGATTTTCTCATGGGTCTCCTGCGCCGCGGCGGACTCCTCCCGGGACGCGCTGTCCATATCCGAGGCGCTGCGGAGTATCTTATGCGTACTCTCCTGAATATCCGCAGAAAGGCTTTTTATATTCCGCATTTCTTCAAGAACATTCTGGCTGTCCGAGCGCATCGCCTGCGTGTTGGTCTGGGCGTTCCCGCTTAGGGCGATGATTTCCTTGAGAGACTCCCGAATGGTCTCGGACTTCTCGTTCTGGGTGCTGATACTGGAGGTGGCGTCGTTGATACACGCGCTCACTTCGCTGATATACCGCACCATAACGTCCACCGATTTCCGGCTCGCCCCGGAAGCGCTGACCATAAGGTCCATGCCCGCCTGTATCTCCTTCACCTGTTCGCCCACCACCTTCGAATGCCGGCTCGTGTCTTCCGCCAGCTTTCGTATCTCGTCGGAGACCACCGCGAAACCCGCGCCGAGCGCGCCGGCATGGGCCGCCTCAATAGCCGCGTTCATGGCAAGAAGGTTCGTCTGCGCCGCGATGCCGGCAATCATTCTGTTGGTGCTGCTCAACACCTCCGAGAGGCTGTAGATATTCTTTACCTGTTCTTCAAGCATAGCCTGCTTTCCCTTGCTCTCTTCGGTAGTCTCAATGAGTTTCTCCATCCGCCCCAGAAGGGTGCGCATAATCTCCTGCTCCTCGGTAATACTGGCAAGAAGGTCCTTAATATCCTTATTCGATTTGGTGATGACCGTATGCTGATCCGCAATAAGACTGTCGAGCGCCGTGATGGTTCCGGCAATGCCCGCAAGGGAATCGGAAATCTCGCCCACCTTACCGGTCTGGGTATCCGCTTCCCTGGCGGCCTGGGTAATACCCTCGGCAATGTCCTGCATCCCGTCCCGCCGATTACGGGAACGCGCCGTAAGGGTCTTCCCCGCGTCTTCCAAATCCCGTATCTGGCTCTTTATCGCGGAGAACATACCGCCCACCTCTTTGAAAGTATCCACGCACGAACGGGAAAGCGCCCCCACTTCATCCTGTTGATCCGAAAATTCCGCGGGAAGCGCGGCGGAAAAATCGCCCCTTGAAAGCGCGCCCAGAAAGGCGTGAAAAAGGTCAAGCGCCGCGCAGAGCCGACGCACGAGCAGGAATATAAGGGTCCCGAACACAAGAATACACACAAGAAGCGCGATAAAAGAAAACGTATGAAGCGTGCCGACTTCCGCAGCCAGGGTTGCCGCATCCCCCCGCTTTATCCTGCTGCTCACAATACCCATGCCAATCCCCGTAATACAAAGGACCGCAAACCCCAGAAGCCCCAGAAAACCGATTATTTTTGTCCGCATATTCATAGTATAAACCATTATCGCAGGTACGCCAACCGCCGTCTCCGCAGCCTCCGCCCAGCCTCCGACGGCTTCAGCATGGCCGCGTGTTGTTTCCGAGTGGTGCAACACCGTGTCCGGTGAGCGGGCTGATTGCTGTTGAGGCGCGGCTACGCTTCGCGCAGCCTCCGGTGGTTCGGGAGCTGTGCGTTGTCATGCGTTGTTCGGGGCTTGTGGTAGTTCGGGGCGGGGCGCGTCTCGCGTCGGTGGGGGGTTTGGGGGAACTGGTTCCCCAACCGCCGGAGGCAGGTAAGCAGTCTTGTTATACCAAGTGCGGGCATATACCATTATTTTATTTTTAATATTCTTGATTTCTACGCAGCATATACCTATAATCCATTTTATATTCTTTAATAAAATCAAGAGGTATTTCCATATCGGGATATTTTTTTACAATCATATTAAACAAATAATAATCAAAATCGTCAATACACTCGTAAAATGCTGTTTGTAGATCATTATTGAAGAATACCATTAAATGTTTACCATGTATGTCATAATATTCTCTTTTTACATTTTCATTCTTTACTAAAATTGCTAAAAAATAATTTAATCTATTATTATTAAATTGTTTGTGTTTCTCAATAAAATTATCTTCTTTTAAACTTATATAATAGACTCGTTTAGATATGCCAATTTTTATTATATCTTCTCTATTTTCTTCTAAATATTTGAACAATTCATCATATTTATCTTCAATTATTATATTTTTGTCACGACTATTGCAAGAAAATAAATTACTACAAAATAAGAAAAAAGATATTAACCAATAATAATTTCTATTAACCACAATAAAATCCTCAATATGAAATTATATCATATATTCAATTCCTATCAATAATATTTTAAATAATTCCCCAACCAATTCTAGGCGTCATTGCTCATACCGTTCCGGCAGTGATTCCGCCAAGTTTCTGCAAGTTGCCGGTAGCACTACCACCGCCTTTTATGTCAGCCGCCACGAATCCGGTCGTAACAACAGCTTTGGCACCTATTGTTACGCTTGACATACCGCCAATATTGGTGGCAGTGCCGGTGGCGACGGTTGTAACGGTGGTGGCGGCGGCGGTCAAGGAAAGTTTTCCCGGGCCGGTACCTGACGTTAGGACAATGGATCCTACGGTACCCAAAGCAACGGTTACATTCGCCCCGATAGACAGGTCATTGCTGCCGCCAATTGCCTGCGTAATTACGGCGGCGGTGCCGCCGGCGGTGAGGGTGGCGCCCGCACGGCGCGGGCTTGCACCCGCAACACGCGGGCTTGCACCCGCAGAGCGCGGAGTCCCCTACCCAACGCAAAGGTGCGGAATTCCAAAGCGCGGAGGCTTGGTGCCGAGGCGGGGAGTTGTGGCGCCGAAGCGGGACGGCGGGGTGCCGAGGCGGGGAGGCGGGGTGCCGAAACGGGGAACTGTCTGGTCAAAGCGGGGCGCGGGGCGCCTGTAAGCGGACTGCCTCTGCTGTGAGGCTCGGGGCGGGAAGCTTATGGAACCGTCGGAGGCGGCACCCCAAACCACGACAAGCCCCTTACCGCGCACAACAACGCGCCGCTTGCAAACCGCGACCGGCTGCGCGAAGCGTAGCCGCGCCTAAACAGCAGCCGGTAATGTAACCGGACACGGTGTTGCACCACTTTGAAACAACAGGCGGCCCTGCTGAAGCCGTCGGAGACGGGGCGGCCATGCTGAAGCCGTCGGAGACGGCGGGTTAGCGGCGGACCCTGCCGGAGCGGTCGCCGGCGGCGAGGTGTCGCACTTCTTCCACGGAAACCAGGTTGAAGTCCCCCTCTATCGTGTGTTTGAGGCAGCTTGCGGCAACGGCGAACTCAAGGGTCTCCGGCATCGCGTACCCGCGTATGGTTCCGTAGATGAGGCCCGCGCCGAAACTGTCCCCGGCGCCCACGCGGTCAACAATACGGATCGGGTAGGAGGCGGAAACGCGCCACACGCCGTCGGCGTAGAGCCCCGCGGCCCATAGATTGTCGCTGGCCGAAAGGGAGGAGCGCAGGGTAACGGCGGTCAGGGACCAGCCGAAACGTGCGGCCAGAGCCTCGGCGACGGTGCGGTACGATTCGGCGCGTATCGTGCCGGAAGACGGGTCCGAACCTTGGGCGCGGATGCCGAAAAGCACCGCCGCGTCCTCCTCGTTGGCAATGCCCACGTCCGCGTAGGGCGCGAGGCGCGCCAAAAACGCGCCGGCCTCTTCGGGAGGCCACAGGTTCCGGCGGTAATTGAGGTCAAGGGAAACGGTCAGCCCCAGTTCTTTGGCGGTTTCCGCGGCTTCAAGGCAGGCGGCGCGGGGTCCGGGACCGAGCGCCGGGGTAATGCCGGAGAGGTGGAGCCACTTCGCGCCGGCAAGGATGCGTCGCCAGGGGAAATCGGACGGAAGCGCGCCGGCAATCGCGGAGCCGGCGCGGTCGTAGATCACTTTCGAGGGGCGCTGGGACGCGCCTTTCTCAAGAAAGTAGATGCCCAGGCGCTCTCCGCCACGCACCACGTCCGACGTGTCCACCCCGAAAGCGCGGAGTTCGTTTATCGCGGCCTGTCCCAACTCGTTTTCAGGTATTTTGGTAACAAACGCCGCGTCAAGCCCGAAACCGGCAAGGGAAACCGCCGTGTTCGCCTCGGAACCGCCGTAGGAGGCGCGAAACGAGCGGGCCTGGACAAAGCGCCCGTATCCGGGCGGCGCGAGGCGGAGCATAAGCTCCCCGAACGCGACGACCTTTTCCGCTGTTTTCTGTTTTTCCGTACCCATACTATCCGCTCTCTCCGCTCTCTGAAGGATTTTTTTGAAAAGAACCGGCGGCGCCGGCGTTTCCGCTTTCCGCGTCGGATACGACAGGGGGCCTCTGCGCCGCACGTACCGCCTCGCGCGCGTTCCGCGTGATGCGCGGGAAGTCTCCGGCGCGGACGGACTCGGAATCCGCTATCCACGAGCATCCGCAGGCCAGCACCGATTGCAAAGCGCGGTAGGATCCGATGGTTTCGCGGGTAACGCCGCCTGTGGGGATGAAGCGGACATGACCGAAGGGGCCGGCCAGGGCTTTGATATAGCCCGGGCCACCGGCCTGTTCAGCGGGAAAGAGTTTTACCACGGTAATTTTCAGCGCCAAGGCCGCGTCGATTTCAGAGGGGGTAAAGCATCCGGGGATAAAGGAGACGTGATGGGCTACGCACCACCGCGCAACATTCTTATTGAAGCACGGGGATACGATAAAACGGGCGCCCGCGGCAGCGGCTTCGAGCGCCTGAATCGGTCCTAGCACGGTTCCCGCGCCTACGAGCATATCGGGACATTCCGCGGCGATCCGGCGGATCGATTCCAGGGCGGAACCGGTCCGCAGGGTTATCTCCGCAACCGGAAGGCCGCCTTCGGCGAGCGCCCGCGCCACGTCCGGCGCTTTTTCCGGCTCGTCTATCGTGATGACCGGAATAACGCCTATTTTTTCTATTCTTTCAAGTTCTTCTCGGTATGTAAACATATCCCATTATACCGTGCTCCGCATCTTTTTCCATCCGGCAGCCGCCAGCGGCGGAGGCACATAAGCGTCATGCGAAGCGGCTCAAAGCCGCCGGCGGCGGAGGCACATAAGCGTCATGCGGAGCGGCTCAAAGCGGGCACCGTCTGCTTACAGGCGCGGGGCGGGAAGCTTATGGAACCGCCGGAGGCGGCGGAGCGGATCAAAGCCGCCGTTGACCGCTTACAGGCGCGGGGCGTGAAGCTTATGGAACCGCCGGAGGCGGCGGAGCGGCTCAAAGCGGGCGCCGTCTGCGTACAGGCGCGGGGCGGGAAGCTTATGGAACCGTCGGAGACGGCGGAGCGGATCAAAGCCGCCGTTGACCGCTTACAGGCGCGGGGCGGGAAGCTGATGGAACCGTCGGAGGCGGCGGAGCGGCTCAAAGCGGGCACCGTCTGCTTACAGGCGCGGGGCGGGAAGCTTATGGAACCGCCGGAGACGGCGGAGGCGGGTAGGTAAATAAAGAAAAAAAGACTGAAACCGTATTGACCGGCGCGCCTCTTTTCTGTTATGTTCTACTTACAAGGTTATGTTGCAATAACATTAAAAGGCGCCTGACGAACAACGCGCCTAAAGCGAGAAAAGAAGGGGATCGAAGCATGAAAAAGTTAGTCTCATATATCACGGTATCGGCCCTCATCATGGCGGCGGCTACGCACGGGAACGCGGAGCCGGGCCCTTGGGAAGAGCGGGAACGGGAGATGCGCCTCGTGTTGAGCGAGGCGTACTACCGCTTCGTAGCCGGGGACATCGACGGGGCCAAAGCGGAGGTCAGCCGCGCATACACCCAGCACTACAAGAGCCGTTTTGAAAAGGAAGTGAAAAGCCGCGTTTCGGAAGAGCGGGCGCGGAACATCGACGAGTGGTTTGAGTACGTGCTTTTTGCCCTGGGAACCGCCGCATCCCAGCAGGAGATGCGGGAAGACTTTAATCGTCTCAACCATCTCTTGAGCGTAACCGCGGGAAGCCTTGACGGAAAGGCCGAACCCGCGCCGGATACCCGCAGCTGGACAAACGTGGCCGGCCTTATGAAGGCGCTGCTTGACCGCGCCTACGAACAGTATCGTGCGGGGAACCCCCGGGGCGCGAAAGACGCGGTTGACGAGGCGTATTTCCAGTTTTACGAGAAGCTGGGCTTCGAGAAAACCGTGCTGACCCAGATCTCCGGCCAGCGGGCAAGCGCGGTGGAATACCTGTTCAGTACCGTAAAAAAAGAGATAACCCGCGGGGATCCTGTTGCCGCGGTCAAACAGAGCCTCGATACCCTCTCAACGTACCTCGCGGAGGACGCCGCGGCCCTCGACAAGCGCACCGGAAGTCCGGCGGGGGTATTTCTCGGCTCCCTCTTCATTATTCTGCGGGAAGGCTTCGAGGCCATTCTCATTGTAGGCGCGATTATCGCGTACCTCCTCAAGCGGGGGGAGAAAAAAGGCGTGCGCGCGGTGTATGCGGGCTCGGTTATCGCGCTCGCCGCGAGCGTCCTTCTGGCCTGGGCGCTTAACGCCCTTATCTCCGGGGTCCGGGGCCGGGGCCAGGAGATTATCGAAGGGGTTACCATGCTCATCGCCGTCGCGGTGCTGTTTTACGTGAGTAACTGGATGGTTTCCAAAGCGGAATCCGAAGCGTGGACCGGCTACATAAAGGAAAAGGCCGCCGGTTACGCGGAAAAAGGCGGGCTTTTCTCCCTGACGTTCGCGGCTTTCCTTGCGGTGTTCCGCGAAGGCGCGGAGACCATCCTCTTTTATCAGGCGCTGCTCGCGGGAAACCGCGGTTTTATCAACATGATTTGGCTGGGGCTTGCGGCGGGTATCGCGGCGCTGGCGGTTTTCTACGTCCTTATCCGCGTGGTGAGCGTGAAACTCCCGCTTAAGCCCTTTTTTATGGGAACCGGTATGCTCCTTTTCGTCATGTCAATCGCCTTCGCCGGCACCGGTGTCAAAGAGCTACAGGAGGGAAACGTGGTGCCGGTTACACTGCTCCCCTTTGACTTCGTAACGATTGACCTTCTGGGCATTTACCCCACGGTGGAAACCCTCGCGCCCCAGCTGGCGCTGCTGGTTCTCACCGCGGTTCTGACCGCGGTCCACCTCCGAAAGGGAAAGGGGAAAAAGGGCGCCGCCCGCGCCGCGGCATAAAAAGGGAACCCCTCGCGGCCTTGTGGCCGTGAGTTTTTCTATTTTTTTATTTTTTATTTTTTTAGGAGGGTACTTATGAACAGGTACGTGGTGCTTTCAGCACTGGTTTTCTGCGCGGGCTTCGCCTTCGCCGGAGGAACGAAACAAGGCGGCGCCGGAGCCGCGCAGCCCCAGGGCGTCCGGCCCGCAAGCACCGTTAATCCGGGGCAGGCCGCGGGATTTGAAGAGTTCTCCCTGGGGGACGACCGGGAACTGGGGCCCCTCAACGTGGCGGGCGTGTATTTCCAGCCGGTAGACATGATCCCCGCGTCCGCGGGGCTTCCGGCGGCGCAGGCGGACATCCACCTCGAAGCGGATATTTCGGCGCTCACCAATGATTTGGGCTACGGCGTGGGGGATTTCGTCCCGAACCTGACGGTGAAGTACGAGATTACCCAGGCCGGCGGCTGGAGCGCCGAGGGAACGTTTATGCCCATGAACGCCAGCGACGGGCCCCACTACGGGGCGAATGTCAAGCTCAACGGCATCGGGGACTACAAGGTGCGTTTCATCATCCAGAACCCCGAGGCCCAGGGCTACGTGCTTCACGTTGACAAGACCACCGGCGTTCCGGGGCGGTTCTGGAACCAGCCGCTCTCCGCCGAGTGGGACGTAACGTACCCCGGGCCGTCCTGGTAGGGGAGGAGCAGGCGGCGCACGGAGCAGGCGGGGCGTTTTTCGGGATGCCGCGCCTGCTCCGTGCCGCGCCGTCCCGCGCCTTCGCACAAAAACATGATCCGTTATTTTATCGCCGCCGTCGAATACGCGCTCACGGCCTCCATGCTTACGGGCCTGTGCTACGGCGCCGCACGCCGCATCGACATTGAAATCGAAATCGAAGTCCGAGGCGGAGGCGCCCGACGGTCCCTCACTTTCGGCATACTCGCCGGCACCCTCTTTGCCCTTACCCTCGCAATTCTGCGCCGAACCACCGCCATAAACCGGGGCATGGTTGCCACCGCGGTCCTGTGCCTCTCGATTATCGCGGCGCTCTGTTTCATCCCGCTCCTCTGGCGCGGGCCGTCGCGGTGCCGGTTCCCCCTCCTGTGGAACCGCCTGTTCCAATGGGCCGGCGCGGTCTTTGCGGGGAGTATCGCGGCCTCTGCCATGCCGTCCCTGTTCCTCCTCCCGTCGGAGTTCATGCTTGCGGGCCAAAGCGTGTTCAGTACCGAGTTCCTCCTGAAATCCGGCGGCGCCCTGGCCGGAGTCGCGCTTCCCGCCCTCATCGGCCTCGGGCTGTTCCACGCGGCGCGGCGGGGACGGGACTTCGTGTTCCGTCTGGTTTTTACCCTTATGGCGGCCTGTAACGCGGTTCATCAGGCGGCGCTGGCCGCGCAGTTTCTCATGGCCCGCCGGATACTCCCCCTTACGCGGTGGCTGTTCCGTTTCGTGATGAACGCGGTGAACCGCGAGGCTGTTTTCCGGTACGCCGGCATTGCCCTGGCCCTTATTCTGGCGCTCGCGCTTCTTGCGGACGCGCTTCTGGAGACGGCGCGGCAACGGGAGCCGGCGCGTAATCCGGCGGAGGGGAGAAAAATCCGCGCCCGCCGGCGACGGGACGTGCGGCGCGGCGTGTCCGCAGCCGCGGCTCTGGCGCTTGCCCTGGCCTCGCTTACGGCCCTTAAAGCCTGGGACACACGGGAGATACCCCTCTCGCCCGCGGAGCCTATGGATGTTTCGGGCGGGGAAATCAGCATCCCCCTTGAGCGGATTGCGGACGGGCGCCTCCACCGTTTCGCCTGGGACGCCCGGGGGGTCGAGGTGCGCTTTATCGTCATAAAGAAGAGCGCCGCGGCTTACGGGGTGGGCCTTGACGCCTGCGATATTTGCGGCAGCACCGGGTACTACGAGCGGCGGGACGAGGTTATCTGCCGGCTCTGCGACGTGGTGATGAACAAGTCGACCATCGGCTTTAAGGGCGGGTGCAATCCGGTGCCGCTGGCCTACACGGTGCGCCGGGGCGCGATGATCGTGCTGATTGCGGACCTTGAGCGGGAAAAATCCCGCTTCCAGTAACAGCCTCCGGCCCGTCTCCGACGGTTTCAGCATGGCCGCCTGTTGCTTCGTAATGGCGCAACACCCTGTCCGCCGGCGGCGCCGGAGGCACAGCACTGTTGCTTCGTAATGGTGCAACACCGTGTCCAGTGAGCGGGCTGGTTCTTACTAAGGCGCGGCTACGCTCTCGCGCGGCCTCCGGCTGTTTCAAGCATGGCCGCCTGTTGCTTCCAAATGGTGCAACACCGTGTCCGCCGGCGGCGCCGGAGGCACAGCACTGTTGTTTCTTAATGGTGCAACACCGTGTCCAGTGAGCGGGCTGGTTCTTACTAAGGCGCGGCTACGCTCTCGCGCAGCCTCCGGCCCGTCTCCGACGGTTTCAGCATGGCCGCCTGTTGCTTCAAAGTGGTGCAACACCGTGTCCAGTGAGCGGGCTGGTTCTTACTAAGGCGCGGCTACGCTCTCGCGCAGCCTCCGGCTGTTTCAAGCACTGTTGTTTCTTAATGGTGCAACACCGTGTCCAGTGAGCGGGCTGGTTTTTACTAAGGCGCGGCTACGCTCTCGCGTAGCCTCCGGCTGTTTCAGCACTGTTGTTTCTTAATGGTGCAACACCGTGTCCGGTTACAGTACCGGCTTCTGTTTAGGCGCGGCTACGCTTCGCGCAACGGCGGACGGTTTGCAATCGGCGCGGTGTTATGCGCAGCAGCCTCCGGCTGTTTCAGGCGGTTTTCCGGCTACTTTAGACAGCCTCCCCGCCCATACGCGCCGAATTCCCGCCATGACAAACGTGCGCCCCGCCAACGTATTCGGGAGGCCGAATGACTCATTCGGGAGGCCGAATGAAGTATTCGGGAGCCCGTCCAACATAAACGGGAGCCTGCCTGAAGTAGCCGGAGAGCCGCCTGAAGGCTGCGGGAGGCCATTCGGGGTGCGTTATGAAACAGCCGGAGGCTGCGGGAGGCCGAATGAAGTATTCCTGGTCAAGAATGAGTCATTCCTGGTCAAGAATGGGGCGGGATTGAATCAGTTCGGGGCATACGGAATCCCCCGCGCCTTGCGGGGGAGCCCCCGCGTGTCAGGGGGGAGCCCCCGCGTGTCAGGGGGGAGCCCCCGCGTGTCAGGGGGGAGCCCCCGCGTGTCAGGGGGGAGCCCCCGCGTGTCAGGGGGGAGCCCCCGCGTGTTGCGGGGGAG
>JAITHR010000244.1 GCA_031279895.1 Spirochaetaceae bacterium | reverse complement strand
ATAATTTTTCAGCCGTTTCTTTTACCATAATGTTTAATTATATCACAAAAAATGATTTTGTTAACTCATTTTTATTCAAATATTTTCCTGCAAATTTTAGGGGCTATTTCGCATACCGTTCCGGCTGTTTGCGACGTTTGGGCGGCCCGCGGTAGCGGCTTTGCGCAACAAAGACCGCCCGCCCAAACGTGCCGCAATGAGGCGTGGGCGCAGCGTAAACAGACCTGTTATATGACGTGCCAGCCCTTTATAATAATCCTTCATAAAGATAAATATTATTTAATTCCCATGCCTTTTTTTATGTAATTCCCTATTAACCCATTCTAAATTATCAATGCGATTATTTAACCCATTATCGTCTCTATGGTGTACTTCATCCATATAATACGGACTATCATTTAACCATGTTAAGGCAACTAATCTGTGGACCCATTCATAATCCCTTGATCCATTATCATATTGAATTCTCCCTCTTGGATCATCAACTATATAACAACCCTCAAGCTTTCTTTTGGTTACCAATTCATTTGTTCTGCTGTTTAATACATTACCATATTGGCTAACTTTAAGAGTAGGATTAAAGGGACAATCTTTAAAATATTCTTTTTCCAAATCAAATTCAATAAAATGAATTTCTTCATTGTTGATTTCAGGAATCTCAATAGTTCCGTCAGAAACAATCGAATATCCATAATTTCTTTGACAATTAGAACATTGAATATCTCCATAATCCACAGTATGTTCAACGGCATCACCGTCACCATCCATATTCGCCTGTGGTACAGAAACGCATCCTTCTATTTCTTCACCACAATTAAGACATCTAAAATTTACACCTATTTCCAATGTCGTATACGGTATAAAATTATAAAAAGCCATAAATTCCTCCAATTGTAAGTTTAATATATTATAGTGATATATTATTAATTGTTAATACCTTTCTATATAAATTCTCTTAAAATTTACAAAAATGTTTGTCTGGCATTTCGCCTAACGTTCCGGCTGTTTGCGCCGCCGCCGCCGGCGGCGGGCGGAGGCTGGCCGGTTTGTGGGGACCGGTCCCCCGTCTTTCCTTAAAACGCGCCGATGTAAGCGCCGCGATACCTGAAGTAAGACGAGGTATGGAACAAGTAAGGTCGGGCATAAAACGTGTAAGAGCGGGTGTGAAACGTGTAAGAGGCGGCGTGAAACGTGTAAGTCAGATGCTTTGGACTTAAGTCTGTAAATAAAAACATCAATGTTTTGTCTCGGAACATCAATGTTTTGTCTCGGAACATCAATGTTTTGTCTCAGAACATCAATGTTTTGTCTCAGAACATCAATGTTTTGCCTTGAAACATTAATGTTTTGCCGCGTTTCCCGACCGGCGCCTCCTAAGCGGTCTTCGCGTACTTACAGCCGCGACGCGGGAAGCTTTTGGAACCGCCGGAGGCGGCGGAGACGGTTAGTCGGTGAGGCTTAGGAGGTTTGTCGCAATGAAATTGACAATACGCGCCCTAAGAAAATCATCCATAAGGGGTCGGGATTGGATCCGTATCTGGGTTTGGGAGTGCAGCATGGCGGCCTCCCACTGTTCCACGAAACTATGCACGTCCCGCCTCTCAAGGGGAAGCGGCTTCCCGATAAGCAGCGTCTCGCTGTTCCGGTCCCGCAACACCGCGTCCCCGGAAAACACCAGCCGTATGTCGGTAAGCACGTTTTTCTGGTTGCGGAGCATGAAAGCGGTTACGGCACTCCGGTTTCCCTGTTCCCCGGCCTTAAACTTCCGGTACAGCGAATAATCCCACTGCCCCAAGGGTATGCGTATCCTCGTAAGCAGCTCCCGGGGGCCGAGCGCAAGGGACCCGGGGTCGCTGAAAAACCGCGCCGCCGAAATCCACCGGACGCCTGAGGCGGCGCGCAGTTCGCAGTGGGCGTCAAGCGCGATAAGCGGCGCCGCGGCGTCAAGACGGTGCGGGCACGCGCAGATATTCCCGCCTAGGGTGCCCAGATTTCGTATCTGAAAGTCCCCCGCCTCCGAGAGACAGCGGATAAACACCTCCGGCACGATTTTCCCCAGACCGATAATCTCGTTTAACGTAACCATCGCGCCTATCTCAAGGTAGCGCTCGCTGCGGGTAACCCGACGGAGGTCTTCAAGCCGGTGGAGGGAAAGCACGTTGCGGGGAATGGCGCGGGCACGTTCCCCGCAATACCGCGCCATCCGCGTCCCGCCGGCAAAGGGAACCGCGTCCGGCGCCTGGCTCCAGTGCTGGAAAAGCTCCGCAAACGTGGCGGGAAAAAAGAACTGGTTACGAGGAGCGTCCATAAATCCTCCGCCGCCGTAGGTCCGCCGCAGCCAGAACCGCCTCGGTAAGGCGCTCCGGTTCGGTACAGCGGCACCGTATACTCCCGAAAGCCGCGAGTATCTCGTCCGGCACCGGAATACGCTGCCGCGCAAGGATGCTCTCGGCAGCCAGAACCTTGCCGGTCTGACAGTACCCGCAGTTTTCCACGCCCGCTTTCTCAAACCCCCTGATAATATCCCGATACCCGTCGGACAGGGAAAAGCCCTCTATGGTCATAATCTCGCTCCGCTCCGCCCGAAACGCCGGCACGAGGCACGACTTTATCAGTCTGCCGTTGAAAATAACCGAGCAGGCGCCGCACCGCCCGATTAAACAGCCCGCTTTTGTTTCAAGAAGCCCGAAGGTTTCCCGCAGGACCGACACAAGGCGCGTGTTCGCGTGGGCCTGGATCATCACCTCTTCGCCGTTTAGCCTGAACCCGACGGTCATTGCTGCTCCCCGCGCACCAGCCTGCCGGTCTCCCAAACCTCCCGCGCGCCTAAGGGTATGGACTCGAACGGGTGGTCGAGGGCCTGGGAGACGCTCTGGACATACGCCGCCGGAATAGTGCTGAAAGGGATTTCCCCGATGCCTTTGGCACGGGAGGCTTCCCGCCTTATAAACGAGACGCGGATCGGCGGAATCTCCGAGGGCGAGGGAATGTCGTAGGTATAAAAGAGGGAATCGGGTATCGCGCCGTCAGTGTAATACAGCTCTTCCCGTGCGGCCCAGCCCAGGGCGTGAATGGCCGACTGGATAAGGGTGAGACGGGCGCGCTCCTCGTCCAGAACCCTGCCGCAGTCAACCGTAAGCCACACCCCCCGGACCTTCGGGGTATAGGACGCGGGGTCAATCTCCACCTCCACCACCGCGGCCCCCCAGGAGAGGTCCGTAAGCGCCTGTGGGTCAAAGCGCGGCCCGTTGAGAGGAACCGGCGTTTTTCCCTCCCAGGGCACGTTCCAAAGCGGCGCCGAGGACTGGCGGACAACCAGAGGCCGCGCCGCGTCCGGGCTCTGCCGCGCCTTCTGCAAGGCCAGACACGCGCTTTCCACAAGGCGCGTGAGGGCCCCGGGGTTCCGCGAATTGGTTCCGGGACCGGAATCCGGCGCGGTATCCGTGTTGCCCGGGGTAATCCGTATAAGCTCCCCCGCAACGCCCAGTATCTCCGACGCCATTTCCCGCCATATCTTGATGGAGGAGTAATTATCCGATATGACGCTGGTACTGATTTCCAAAAACCCCTCCTCGTCCAGCGCGGCTTCCACCGTGTAGACCCCCTTATCCGCGCCGCTATAGAGAAAGCCGCTCCCCTGATACGCCGCGGCAATGCCCACCCCCCGGACCGGCTCGTCCCGCGCCTGCCAGCCGTGCTCCCGCCGCCAGTGCCGAAGAAGTTCGTAGGACGACCACTTCCGGTAATAATCCCCGGCTGTTGCCGCGGCGTCGATTAGTTCGGGAAGCGGCGGGTCCCCAAGGGGAACCCCGATAGGAAGCGCCCCGCCGCGCCGGACGTGCCGTTTCCGCCACTCCGCCGGGTCCTGGCCCGCGGAGTCCGCTATACGGGAGACCTGGCGTTCCAGCGCGAAAAACCCTTGGGAAAGCCCGAAGCCCGAAAGCGGACCCTGCGGCGGTATCGGCGTGCGCGCCGCCTTTCCCTCAAGGCGCACCGGCCCCAGGTTATACGCCCCCAGGCATCCGAGGCAGGTTCTGTCCATAATCTCTTCGGTAAAGACCCCGTAAGAGCCCAGATCCACCGCGGCGGACACGACGGTTTCCAGAACCTCCCCCCTGCTTCCCACTTCGCTTGCCATCGTAACGGACGCGGCGTTCCGCTTGGGGGAATACCGGAAGTCCTCTTCTTTCGTTAAGAGAAGCTTCACCGGTTTCCTCGTTACAAACGCGCCGAGCGCCGCGTGGCACGCGACGAGCGAGGGGTACCATATCTTGCCGTCGAGGTGCAGCCCTATCCGCGCCGGCTGCACCAGCACCGCCCGCTCGTCAAAGCCCAGCGCCCGCGCCACTGCCCGCCGCGTATGAAAGACCCATTGGGTCGCGGTGTACACGGTCATCCGCCCCTCTTCCGGGGAATAGACCGCCACGGCCCCGTGGGGCTCCGCGTACCAATGCTCCTGAATACCGGTGGTATAACGTCCGCGCACGGTGTTCTTTTTTTCCCGCCCGCCCGCCGTCTCCGCAGCCTCCGGCTGTTTTATAACCTCCGCCGTCTCCGACGGTTCCGCGTAACCTCCGCGGTCCGCTATGGTCCGTTCCAGAAAAAACGGCGGCTCCTCCTCTTCTTCCTGCGGCGCTTTCTCCGTGATGACGCGGCACGCCTCACGGTATTCCCGCAGTTTTCCCTCCTGGGGTCCCACCAGGAGCGCCACAGGCTCGCCCTTGTAGGAGAGCCTTCGGGAGGCGAGGATCGGAACCGGAAAGTCTTCGAGCAGCGCGTCCCCGGGAACCGCTTCCGCACGGATGAGGGTATAGGAACTCGGCATGGCCGGAACCTCGATGTCAGCGAGCCTCCCCCCTGCGACCGGCGACCGGATAACCGCGGCGAAGTAGGCGCCCTGTACCGTAATGTCATCAATAAACAACGCTTGCTTTTTCATTTTTCTCTATACTCCCCCGAAAACCCCGCCCCCGTCAACCCGCCCCGTCTCCGACGGTTTTAAACAGGGCCGCCTGTTGTTTCCGACTGGTGCAACACCTTGTCCGTTGAGCGCGTCAGTGCTGTTTAGGCGCGGCTACGCTTCGCGCCGCCGGTCGCTGTTTGGGAGCTATGCGTTGTTGTGCGCGACGAAGCCGGCGGAGACAGCTAAGAAGCGCGGCGCGGTACGCGGCAGCCTCCGGCTGTTCCA
>JAITHR010000191.1 GCA_031279895.1 Spirochaetaceae bacterium | reverse complement strand
TAGGGGAGATCCGACCAGCGGAGATACCTTCGTAGGATTTAACAACACTATGAATGTATTTCCCGTATCAATCTATGAAGACGCGGGGAGAACCGATAAACTCACTGACGTCGCGGCGTGTAGCTATAGCGGGATTGAAACCGCTCCCAATAGCAGGGACACGGTGTTCTATCTCACCTATCATGTTACGGTTGAGGGGATAACGTTTCCTTACTATGATAACACGACGGTTGTGGCGGCCCGCATTGATGAGAATAGGTTCACGGATATTTCGATTCCTCCGTTGGAACAGGGTGAAGTGAGCAGAGTGTATGTGAAAATAGTAAACAACGGCGTAACGTCCCTCGCGTTTAAGTACGGGAACTCGGTGCTGATGCCGGCAGGCAGCGCCTCCTCGCTTGTTATGAACGGGGAAACCGGTGTGTATACGCTCTCACCAGGGCCCGCGTCAGGGTACGCTTTTATGAAAAACGGCATACAAGAGCTGACTTTCCCGCAGGATTTCTCCGAGTTCCAAGCCGGCCATATCTACTCGTTCTCCTTTAACGGCACCGCGATAGCCATGGTACAAGACACGGCGATAGATTTCGTCTCATGCGGGTTTGAACCCAGGTGGGAGGGTCTTTGGAACAAAATCGGACCAAACGCCTATACAAGCAACCTGATAGGAAATAACAATTCTACCACGCAAACCCTTACGATTACCGCCAGCGTATCCCGTCTGATTACGGTGGAACTTACCGCGTCAACCGAGGAGAACTGGGACTGGGGCTACGCCTCGGAACTGAACGTGGAGATCGCCACCTATTACCCGGATGGATATGCAATCAGGGTCTCAGGCGACGATAGGCAAACCTATACCTATACGGTTCCGATAGGAACGCATACTATATCATTCATGTATAAGAAAGACAGCGAGGAATCTTATGGAGACGACAGCGTTACGGTGAAGATACTCAGCGTAGATTTACCTGATTAAGCGGGTAAGCGGACGGGCGGGCTTACAGGCGCTCCGCCGGATTCCGCTTAGAAAAAGGAGATTTTTATGTATGGAACACGATTCGCGGGCATACTGGTCATCATGGCCGCCGCGCTGTGGTTTATGGGCTGTCCGAGTGATGACGGAGGCTCCAATAACGAAGACTCCTACTGGGGAGGCCCTACCAGCGGAAATCCCGTCAGCGGAGATACTTTCGTAAAATTTGAAAACAGGAGTGTATTTTCCGTGTCAATCTACACGGACGCGGGAAGAACCGATAAACTCACTGACGTTGCGGCACTTAACTCTAGAAGAATTGAAAACGCGCCCAATAGTAACGGCGCGGCGTTCTATCTCACCTATCATGTTACGGTCGAGGGGGTAACGTTTCCTTATTATGACAACACGTCGGTTGTGGCGGCCCGGATTGACGAACACAGAACCACGACGGTTTCGATTCCCGCGTTGGTACAGGGTGAAGTGAGCAGGGTGTATGTGAAGATAAAAAACAACGGCGGCGCGCCTCTCACGTTTAAGCACGGGAATTCGGTGCTGATGCCGGCGGATGCCGTCTCTTCGCTTGTTATAAGCGGGGAAACCGGTGTGTACGCGCTCTCACCGGGGCCCGCGGCAGGCTACGCTTTTATGAAAAACGGCATACAAGAGCTGGCTTTCCCGGACGGTTTCTCCGAGTTCCAAGCCAGCCATATCTACTCGTTCTCCTTTAACGGCAGCGCGATAACCATGGTACAAGACACGGCGATTGATTTCGTCTTATGCGGGTTTGATCTCGGTTGGGATGGCCTGTGGAACAAAATCGGACAAAACGCCTATACGAGCAACCTGATAGAACATCGTTCCTCCACCCAACAGATCCTTATGATTAACGCCAGAGTATCCCGTCGGATTACGGTGGAACTTACCGCGTCAACCGAGGCGGGCAACGACTGCGGCTACGCCTCGGAACTGGACGGGATGGCTTTCAGCTGGTCGTCGTATACGATCATGGTCTCAGGCGCCGGTAGGCAAACCTATACCTATACGGTTCCGACAGGAACGCACACGATAAAATTCAGGTATCAGAAAAACGCAACCGTTTCTCACGGAACCGACAGCGTTACGGTGAAGATACTCAGCGTAGACTTGATTGAAGATTAGGGAACAGCGTCCGCCGGAGGCTGGCCCGCTGGCTGGCCGTCTATCCATTGGTGAAGGAGAAGCTCCGTGTAGTAACGAGGTTCGATTTTGTCTTGACCCACGCCAATCGTCTCCAGAGCCTCACGCAAACGGGACTTTGCGGCGCACACTTCCTCTTGAGCAGGGGAATCCGAGAGTATCTCAAGCTCCACAAACCAGCCGAGGCCCTCGACACAGGCCAGCTCCACCGTAATCCCCGCGTAATCCCATGACCAGCCGCGCTTATGCTTGCAGCTTCCCCGCACAAATCCCAGGCGTATAAGCAACTCTTCAAAGGGCCGGTCGCACGACACGAGAAACTCATGCTCGTCGTTTACCTCAACCCCGTCCCGTGTTTCCTTTTGCTTGTACGTTACCAACACCCTGCGGGCATCCTCGCCCTGCGGGTTACGGTCGGTCTCTTTGCGGATACGAATGCCCGACGCGGAAAGCCGCCCCGCAGGGTCATACCAGTAGGAATCCTCTTTCTCAAACGAGCCGGCCCCTCGCGCAAGGCCGTCAAGCCGCTCTCTCAGGGCATCCGGCTCGGAAACCCACGCTTTTAGTTCAATTTCAGTAGCCATAATTACAGTGTAATCCCTTTTGAAAATAATACCTATACTATGATTTGTGGGGTATTATTTAAACATTGGAACTTTGTTATACCCTCTCGGCGCAGAATACTTGTGTGTCGGTGTGATACAGGATATATTCTCTTATAGCGTATATAAAAAAGGTAAAAATACCGATAAAGAAATGTTATGAATCGTCGATATAGAGTCTTCAATTCTTTATTATATTTTTTATACCTTTTATATATGTTGGCGCTTAGTTTGACAGCGACGGCGGGCATTAGTGCGCAAGAAACGATTCATATTGTTCAGAGGGGGGAAACGATTTATTCTATAGCCCGTTCCTATAGGGTGGACATTCAGGATCTTATGCGCTTTAATGGGGTGCTTGATCCGCAGAAACTACAGGCAGGCCAGCGTTTGGCCATACCGAAAGGAGCGGACTCCGGTTTTGTGGAATACCGGGTGAAAAAAGGGGAAACCCTGTATAGTATAGCCAGAAAGTACGATATTACCTTGCAATCCTTGCGGAACGCCAATAACTTTACTGAAACCTATGTGCTTAAAGAGGGGGATCTGCTTAAGATACCGGTAAAGCCGCAGGAGCGGCGCGTGGTTTCAGGAAACGAGGCGCCCGCGCCGACCGGCGCGAGGCCCCCAAGCGGCGCCAATACCCGCGTCATGGAGCCGAAACCGGTGGATGATTCCATAAGGTGGCCTGTAGCCGCCAAAGAGGTGCTTTACATGACCGGCAAACTCTACGGAGTGGCGCTTTTAGGGGAAAAGTCAGAGGCGGTACGGAGCCTCACCCAGGGGACCGTGGTGTCAGCCGGACCCTATCGGGGTTTTGGCAAAGTAGCGATTGTACAGGTAAACGGCGGCTATTTATATGTGTACGGCGGTTGTGAGAGTCTGTCGGTACGAGAGGGCGATAAGGTAAAGTCCGGTAGCGAGCTTGGGAGGTTGGGTATCGACGCGGTATCCAGAAAGCCTCAGCTATTTTTTCTTGTGTATCGGAGCAATACCCCTATTGACCCTGCCAAAGCTCCGCGGGCATAATAGAAAACCCCGCGGCGCCGGCGGCTTTTATATGGTATAAAAAATAAAAAATTGAAAAATCCCAAACCTCAGGGGGAGGTACCGTATGTTAAAAACAAGTGTTTCTACGGAAGTAGAGCGGATAGTCAAAAAAAAAGAGGGTACGTTATATCCTATGAGTGATAAAGGAGCGGAAAAAACGCATTCCAAAAAGCGGCCACAGAATTCCCGCGCCTCGAAGAGTCTCAGAAAATCGAGACTTTCGAAAGAAACGGATCCTTTGGCGCTGTATTTCAAGCAGATCTCCAAGTTCCCCCTTTTAACCGTTGATGAGGAACAGATTATCGGGGAGAAGATAGTGGTGCTGCGGCAGAAACTCCGAGATCTTGACGAGCGGAACCGGGGGCGCGCGGATGAGGGAACGTACCGGAGCGATCGCGCCAAACTGAACAGCTCTCTCCAGCTTTATAAAGACAGGATGATTAACTCGAACCTCCGTCTGGTGGTTTCCATAGCCAAAAACTACCAACATCGGGGGTTGTCTCTCCTTGACCTGATTGACGAGGGAAATATCGGGCTTATTGAGGCGGTGGAGCGGTTTGATTACACCAGAGGGTGCCGGTTTTCCACCTACGGCACGTGGTGGATACGCCAGGCTATCATAAAAAGCATCGCCGACAAGGGGCGGGTCATCCGCATCCCCATCCATATGCTCAACACCATTAAGAAATGCTACTTTGTTTCAAAGCAGCTGACCCAGGACCTGGGGCGGGATCCCAGCAACGAGGAGCTCTCTGAATACTTGGGACTGCCCCTTGCGAAGGTGAAGGAGATTGTCAAGCTCTCCCAAGAGACCACCAGCCTCGACACCATCGTGGATGACGGCAACCTCACGCGGCTTTCCGACCTTATTAAGGACGAGAACCTTGAGGAACCCTTTGACATGGCCTTTTCCATAACCCTTCAGGAAGCCATGGAAGAGATCCTTTCGTATCTTTCCGAGCGGGAGATGAAAATTATGCAGCTGCGCTTCGGGCTTGCCGGTGAGGGCCCTTTGACGCTGGAAGAAACCGGCAAGATTCTCGGCATTACCCGCGAGCGGGTCCGTCAGATTCAGGAAAAAGCCACGTTCAAACTGCGGAACATCAAAGAGCTCCATGAATTAAACGAGAACCCCTGAGCCGGCGACCGGTAACGGCGCGGTACGGTACGCGGGCGGCGCAAAGAAAGGGCGCGGGAGGGGTTTCTAAAGCCCCCTGGACGCGCCCCGCCCGCTGGCCGCGCCGGTATACAAAGCGGAATCCCTCGCATATACTGCGGGAAAGATGGGTGGGGGCGCAGCCGCGTTACCGGTAGCCCCCGCCGTATACGCGAGGGGGAATACGACTTTGAAACCGCTGGTTATCGGCCTTACCGGAACCTACTGCGCGGGAAAGAATCATGTGGCGAAACTGCTGGAAGCCCGAAACATTCCGGCGCTGGATGTGGATAAACTGGGGCATCAGGCCATTGAAATGGAAAAAGCCGCCATTCTTGCCCGCTTCGGAAAGGATATTCTGGGAAACGACGGCGCTATAGACCGGAAAAGGCTGGGAAACAAAGTCTTCGGCGATCCGGAGGCGCTTTCCGAACTGGAGAACCTTGTCCATCCAGGGGCGAACCGGCTTACGGAACAGTGGATCGCACGGCAAACCGGACGCGCCTGCGCGGTAAACGCGGCGCTCCTCCATAAATCCCGCGCATTTTCTTCCCTTGACTTTATTATAGTGGTGAAAGCCCCGCTTCTTACCCGCCTTCTCCGCGCTAAAAAGCGGGACAGCCTGTCTTGGGCGCAGCTTTTCAAGCGATTCCGCAGCCAGCGGGACTTCGGCACTCAATATTTACGGAAAAATGCCGATATGTATACCATCTATAACGGCGGCGCCTTGGGGCTCCGCCTTTTCGGGCAGCCTTTGGAACACCAGATAGACCGGATTCTTGCGCTGCGGGGAATCGCAATCGAGTAATAGAGAAATCGAGGAATCGAGGGTATAGCGCGTTGTAAACGTGCGGCGGCATGAGCGCATGAGATTAGAGAGCGAATAGAGATTGATTATGGAAAAGAAAAAATTGTTGTTAGTGGCCGTTTCAGTGGGGATTTTTCTTATCATTGTGATAGGTCTTTCCATCCTTATATTTTTACCGAAACATGAAGAGCCCTTAGTGGCTTCCCGAGTCGTCTCACGAAGCGGCGCCGGTCAGGAAACCGCGGCGCTGCCGGAAAGGGTGGAGCCCGCTTCGGTTGACGTGATGGATATGATACGAAACCGCGAGGAAACCCAAGGCTTGCAGCAGCAGCCCTCCGAACCGCAGCAGCAGCCCGCGTCGGTTCCGCCGAGGCCGGCTCTCCAACCGGCGCCCCGAACCTCCGGCGCACCGCCCGCGCAGGTGAGCGGCGCCGGCGCGAACAGCCTTGTCATCGAGGTGCCGAGGCCCGCAAGCGCCGCCGCAATACCCGCAAGCAGTCGCGAACCCGCCCGCGTAACGGATTCCGCCCGTTCCCCCCAGATTTCGCCGCCCATAAGTACGCCCCCGCCTCCGGCGCCGTCAAGCGCCGGATCCGCTTCCCGTCCCGCCCTTCCCCAAAGCACCGCGGCTCCCGCGGCGTATAAACCGCCGGCGCCCCAACCGGCTGCCCGAAGCCCGTCCCGGACGCCGCCGCCGGCGCGGGAGGTATACTGGGTGCAGGCCGGCTCGTTTTCCACCCAAGTGCGGGCTGAGGATGTAAAAGAAACCCTCTCGGCCAAAGGTATCACCGCGATTATCGAGAACAAGGACGTAAACGGGTCGAACGTATTCCGCGTGCGGGTCGGCCCCTATACCTCCCAGAGCGAGGCCGACTACTGGCTCGCCTTTATCAAAACCATAAAAGGCTTTGAGGGCAGCCAGATCTGGCAAAGCAAATCATAACGTTCTCTTTACTCTCCTTTCCCTTTATTCCGCTTTTCCGTTTCTATTTTCTCCGGTGGTTAAAGCAAAAAGCCCTGTACGCGCCGTATAACGGGTATGTATGGCATTACCCGCACCTATCAGCGTCTCGGCCTTGCGGCTTTCACGCTCTTCGTAGCCGCGTTCCCTCTGCTCCGCCCGTGCGCGGCGTTTTCGGAAACCTTTCTTGCGAACATCGACCCGTACTGGAGTTTCCTGTGGACCGGATCATGGGGGAAAACCATGGAACAGCGCGGGGACGCGAGCGTGTACTGGCGGGACTTTTCCCTACGGGCGCAGGTTATCGACAAGCGTCCGGCCTTTTTCTGGGAAGACTTCGAGAGCGGCAATACGGGAAACACCGCGTTTTCCGGCGGGTTGTACCACAAGAAAACCGGCTCGCGGCTCCTCTACGGCATCATGCGCGAGGAGGGCCTTCCCGCCCGTCTCCGCGGCCTGTGGAACCGCTCCCCTCCCTTTGCCGAGAACCGCAAGAACGCGCCGGGGGACCTTGCGACCCAGGCTTCGGCCACCAAATCCCCTGAAACCTACCTCTACCTCGCAAGCCCGCGCTGGGGGATGTTCCGGGCCTTCGGCTCGGTCCTGCTGGATACGGAGGTTAATCCTTCGGCGTCCGGCGGGTTCGATCTCGCGCTAACCCCGCGCAGCGTCCTGCGCCTTGAGGGATTTTATACCGGCAAGGAACTGCGGCCCCGCGCCGCGTCGTCGTGGTTCTCAAACGCGCCGCCCCTTCCCGCACGGGACTTCCGGCTCTACGCCCTGTCCGCGGTCTATTCCGGCGCGGCTTTCGGACTTGCCGCGGATGGGGCCTATTCGGATACCTTTGCCTACGGCAGGGACCTCTACGCCAACCTGGGTATCCGTCTGGGGAACCGCCCGTGGCGCCTGTCTTTGGCGGCGGAAAGGGCGGGCGCCCGCTTTACCGGCAGAGACGGCGCCCCGACAGGCGCGGGCTTCCGGCTTGGGACGCGCCTGGAGTTTTACGGGAAAAAGAGCGAATTCTTCCAGCTCGGCGCGTCCCTGTACGCTGAGGAGGCGGGCGGGCCGTTTCTGAAAAGCTCCGCCGCGCTCTCGTACCGATTTCCCACCACGGTTTTCGGTCGCTTTCCCCTGAAGCCCGCACGGGTCTCCCTCGGCCTCTCCCGCAACGCCGCGGATTTCATCCTTGATGACCGCACCGGAACGGTTGAAGACAAGGCGGAGGGGGCGCTCGGCATTACTTTGGGCCCGGTGCGCTCCCTCTTTTCCTGCGCGGTCTTCGGAACCTCCGAACCGGACGGGCAGCCCCCGCCGTTTCCCCTGCCCGAAGACTCCCTCCGGTTCCGGTCCGCCAAGGTTACGGGAGAACTCTCCTATACGCTCGGTATTTTTCAGTTCAAAGTGAAATCCGGCTGCCTTTTCAAAGAGGAGCCGCGCTGGGACGTGTCGTTCCACGCGGCGGCGCTGGGAAAACCGGGACGCCTGGCCCTTACCGTAACCTCTCCGCACTTCCCGGTCGAATGGCATTATACCGTCTCATGGCGGCTCTCCAAATCCGCCGCCCCGTCTCCGACGGCTTCAGCATGGCCGCCTGTTGCCTCCAAGTAGTGCAACACCGTGTCCGTTTACTTCACTGTTTGTTGTTGAGGCGCGGCTACGCTTCGCGCAACGGCGGGCGGTTCGGGAGCCGTGCGTTGTTGTGCG
>JAITHR010000109.1 GCA_031279895.1 Spirochaetaceae bacterium | reverse complement strand
GCGGACGCGGCGGCGCGGGCGCACTTCTTACCATCGCGTTTCGGAACATCTTCCGCAACGCCCGCCGCACCCTGTTCTGCGTGGTGGCGGTCGGGGTGGCGGTGTTCTTTATCATTTTCTACTCGTCCCTTATAGACGGGATGATCGCCAGTATGCGCGAGGCCGTGCAGGTCTTTGAACTGGGACACGTGCAGGCCGTATCGCCGGAGTACGAGGCCGACGCGGAGTACCATCCGGTACAGTATCCCGTTGCCGAGGGCAAAAGCCTCGCCGCGGTGCTGGAGCGCGTCCGCGCCCTGGAAGGGGTAAAAGCCGCGCTGCCCCGTATACAATGCTACGCCACGCTTCAGGAGACCGCCGTGAAACACGCGATACTCTGGGGCGTAACCATGGAAGAGGAGACCGCGGTAAACCGCTTCAACCTGACCGACCGGACAGACGGCCTTATCGAAGGCCGGTACCCGTCGCCCGATTCCAACGAGTGCGCGGTCGGGGCGCGGTTCGCCGAAAAGACCGGCCTCCGTATCGGGGACCCGATACCCCTCAAAACCGTGTCCGCCCAGTTCTCTGACCGGCTCTTTGAACCGGTTATTACCGGAATCTTCCGCTTCGAGTACGCCAAGGCAGACGGCGAAACCATACTGGTCGATTTCAGACGCCTCCAGCGCCTCCTCTCCCTGGGCGACGCGACCCAGCAAATCGTGGTATACGGCCACTCCCCCGCGTCAAGCGCCGCTATCGCCGCGGCCATGGCGGACATACTCAACGAAAACGACGTGATAACCCGCTGGCAAGAGCAGTATTGGATTACGCTTATGGACCGGTACCAGCCCTTATATTACGTCATATACCTGGTGTTTCTCGTGGTGGCGTGCCTGCTTATCGTGAACACGATTACCATGATCATCCACGAGCGCATAAAGGAAATCGGCATAATGGGAAGCCTCGGCATGACACGCGCCGAAATCGTGCGGGTCTTTTTCTTCGAGTCCGTGTTTCTGGCAATGGCCGGCGCCACCGCGGGCCTCGTACTGGGCGCCGTAGTAACCGGTATCGGGCAGTTCTTCCCCCTCCGCTGGACCGCCATGACGGGCGGCGAAAACACCTTTGCGGAAATGCCCGCGGCAAACGCGATATTCTTCGCGTTCAGTGTTCCGGGGCTCCTTAAAAGCTGGCTCCTCGGGGTGGCGGTCGCGTCGCTTTTTACCCTCGTCCCGTCACTCAAAAGCGCCTTCGTGGAACCCGTCGAAGCCCTCCGCCGCTAACCGTCTCCGACGGTTTCAAACATGGCCGCCTGGCGTTTCAAAGCGGTGCAACACCGTGTCCGGTTAGGGGGCCGGCTGCTGCCCAGGCGCGGCCCGTCTCCGACGGCTTCAGCATGGCCGCCTGTTGCTTCCGAATGGTGCAACACCGTGTCCGGTTAGGGGGCCGGCTGCTGCCCAGGCGCGGCCCGTCTCCGACGGTTTCAAACATGGCCGCCTGGCGTTTCAAAGTGGTGCAACACCGTGTCCAGTTAGGGGGCTGGCTACTGTTGAGGCGCGGCCCGTCTCCGACGGTTTCAAACATGGCCGCCTGGCGTTTCAAATTGGTGCAACACCGTGTCCGGTTACATTACCGGCTACTGTTGAGGCGCGGCCCGTCTCCGACGGCTTCAGCATGGCCGCCTGGCGTTTCAAAGCGGTGCAACACCTTGTCCAGTTAGGGGGCTGGCTACTGTTTAGGCGCGGCTACGCTTCGCGCAGCCTCCGACGGTTTGGGAGCCGTGCGTTGTTATGCGCCGCTGCCCGCCGGAGGCGGAGGCTGCGGAGGCGGTACGCGTATGACTATATGGGAGTCGCGTATGACTATATGGGAGTCGCGTATGACTATATGCGGAGCGCGTATGACTATATGGGAGTCGCGTATGACTATATGCGGTGCGCGTACAACTGTATGCGGTGCGCGTACAACTGTATGCGGTGCGCGTACAACTGTATGGGAGTCGCGTACAACTGTATGCGGTGCGTATCCAACTGTATGCGGTATGGAAATAGCTACCTGCGGCACGGCTCTAAACAGTCTCCGACTGCTTACAGGCGCGATTCGGGACGCTTATGAAACAGCCGGAGGCTGCCGGCGGCGGGTGGCACAAAAGCTTCATGCGAAGCGCGGCAAAGCGGACTGAGACTGCTCTGAGCCGCGGCACAGGAAGCTTATGGAACCGTCGGAGACGGGTCGGAGACGGTTGCATAGGTTGCGTTTTTTCTGATAATAGAAAACCATGAAAACAATAATCATCTACTTTTCCTATGACGGTAACTGCGATATGGTTGCGAAGCAGTTGCAAGCGCCCCTCAACGCGGATCTCCTGCGCCTGTATCTGGAAGACGACACGTGCCGGAAGGGTTTTGCGAAGTACCTCTGGGGCGGGGGGCAGGCTTTGGGAAACAAGGCGCCCGCACTCAAGCCCTACGCCGCGGACCTTGCCGGTTACGACCTCGTGGTTATCGGGGCGCCGGTCTGGGCCGGATCCCCGGCGCCGGCGCTTCGGAGTTTCTTCGAGAATACCGCGTTCTCCGGTAAAAAGGCGGCGCTTTTTTGCTGTCATGCCGGCGGCAAGGGAAAGGCGCTGGAAAAACTGCGGCAAAGGGTCGCGGGAAACGACGTTATCGGGGAGACGGATTTTGTTAATCCCGCGAAACAGGACCCCCGTGGGGTACGGGAAAAAGCCGAAGCATGGGCGCGGGACCTCGCGTCCCGCTTCCCCGCGGCGCCGGCGGGTCTTTCCTGACCCTATTGGCGGGATCGGGGGGTAAGCACCCAGGCGGTCTTGGAACAGCGCAGTATGCCCATGGACGACACGTAGGTTTCTATGGCGTCGCAGAGGTTAAGCGCGAGATCCGCGCCGTCATCCTGATATACCGGCTCCGCAAACGGCGACGCGCTGACCCAAAAGCCCGCGTACCCAAGGGGAAGGGACACCGGTTCCCGCTCCGCTACCGTGAGACGGCGCCGGTCAAAGCCGGATCGGGCGGTTTTCTCCGCTATGAGCGGCCAGTCCATACGCCAGAGGTCCGGTTCCGACCCCTCCCGTCCCTCGGCCAGTACCTCCCGAAAGCGGGGCCAGTTGAAATACTGCGGGTGGCGCGGGGTTCCGGTCCCGTTCCCGCCGCCGGCTCTGGCCAATTCCCGATACAGCGCCGCGTCAACCCCGCCTTCCCAGCTTAAAAGTATCCGGTCTTCCGCAACGTCAAAGGGAAACAGGGCGCCTGCGGGCTTCATGGTTTCCGGCGGCGCGT
>JAITHR010000007.1 GCA_031279895.1 Spirochaetaceae bacterium | reverse complement strand
TTAACGTCCCCTCCGTTGAAAAGACGGGAGAAAAACCCGAACACCGCCTCCAAGCCGTGGATAAGCGGGTTTATGAAGGCGCCGATGGCAAGGCCCAGGGTGATGCCGATGACCGCGCCGATAAGACCGGTCAGAAAAGCCCCCCAGAGAAAGACGCCCGCCGCGTCTCCGGGTCCCGCGCCGCAGGTCTTGAATACCGCGATGTCCCGGCGCCGCTCAAGAACCAGCATACCGGTTGCGGACGACACGTTTGCCGCGGCAACCAGCACGATAAGCGCCATAATAAAGAGGAGTATCTGGCGGGTTGACTGGTAGGAGCCGTACTGGGAGCGCTGGAGTTCCTGCCAGGTATAGACGCGGTAGCCCGCGTCGAGGTCGTAACTCCACTCAAGCGCGAGGCGGTCCGAGTCCTCGTAGGGGCGGGTGATTTTCACCATAAGAAAAGAGGGGGCCGACGGGGACAGCACCCGTGCGCCCGCGTCGTAACTCATCACGCACCACAGGGCGTCAAGCTCCCGATAGCCGGAGGAGATAACGCCCCGCACGGTAAAGAGCGCGGTTCTGGGCACGTTCCTCCCGTCTTCGGTAAGGCGCACCGTCATAATCCGCACCTGGGATCCCGCCTCGGCGCCGATAGACTGGGCAAGGGCCTGTCCCAAAAGCACCTCCCGATCGCTCTCTATCCGCGCCTCGCCGCTTATAACCGTCAGGTACCGGGCGCTCTCCGCGTCATCCCAGAACGAAGGCTCCACGGCCCGTATGGTGGCGCCCGTCTTTCCGGCGGCGCCCACAATCACCCCCAGGCCGTGTTGTTCCGGCCATACCCCCCGAACCTGGGGGTTTTCCCGCAGGACGCGCCGGACCGGTTCCAGTCCGTCAGGATCGCGGAACCGACCGGCCTCCCATATCTGGAGGTGACCGGTTCCCAGCTCGATGGCCCGGTCGGTGATGCCCCGTATCATGCCGTCGGCTACCATGAGGGTAATGATGATGGGGATAAGGCTTAAGCCGATGCCCGCGGCGGCGCCGCGCAGATACCGGCCACCCTCCTGGTCCCGTCCGAGGAGGTAGCGGAAGGCGATAAAGAAAGCGGGGCCGTTTTTCACGGTTTTCCCCCGTCTTCTTTTTCTTCTTTTTCTTTTCCTTCCGTTTCCTCACGCAGGATGCCGGCCTCAAGGGTAACGCGGCGGGATGCCCGCGCCGCAACCTGCGCGTCATGGGTTACTATCACCAGGGTCTTGCCCCGCTTCTCCGCCGAAGCGTAGAGGAGTTCCGCAACCGCGGCGCTCGTGTCCGCGTCAAGGTTGCCGGTCGGCTCGTCGGCAAGCACGAGATCCGGGTCGTTTACGAGCGCCCGCGCCACCGCGACCCGCTGGCGTTCCCCGCCGGAAAGCTGCGACGGGAGGTGGCGGAGCCGGTCTTCGAGCCGCACGTCGGCAAGGAGCGCCCGCGCTCTTTCAAGGGCCTCTTTCTTTTTAAGCCCCGCCATATAAGAGGGGAGCATCACGTTCTCCCAAGCGGTGAAGTCTTTAAGGAGGTAGTGGAACTGGAATATGAACCCCACCTTGTCCCGACGGTACGCGGCGAGCCCGTGTTCCGAAAGGCCGGTAATCTCCGCGCCGGCTATCTCCACGGAACCGGAATCGCAGCGGTCGAGGCCGCCCAGGATATTAAGGAGGGTGCTTTTCCCGCACCCGCTCTGGCCGGTTATGGCAAGGGAGGCGCCCTCTTCAACGCGCAGGCTCACCCCCCGCAGGATGCGCAGGGTTTCGGCGCCGGAGGCGTACTGTTTTACCACGTTTAAGGCGCGCAGGATGTTACTCATAGCGGAGCACCTCGGCGGGACGGGCGCGGGCCGCGCCGCCTGAGGCGAACCACGCGGAAAGCACCGCGGAGAGGAAGCCGAAGAGGAATATGAGGCATACTTCATGGGGGATGACCCGCGAGGGTATCTCCCGTATATAGTAGATGTCCCGATGAAACACGGCGAGTTCCTCCCGGGCCAGCGCCGCCATGATGAAGCGGTTCCACAGGTCGATAACGGCGCCGATGTTGAAGGCCGCGAGCAGCCCCAGCGCCAGCCCCAGGAGGCCGCCGGTAAGACCGACCGCCACCCCGTCCCAGAGGAACACCAGACGCACCGCGCCCGCGCCCGCGCCGAGTGCGCGGAAAAGGCCGATTTCCTCGCGGCGCTCAAACACCACGCGGCGCTGGGACTGGAAGATATTAAGGCCCACCACGATAAAGATAAGCCCCACCAGCACGAACATAAGGAGTTTCTCCGTGCGCAGGGCGCCGAAAAAGGCGCGGTTGTAATCACGCCACGAGCTTAGGGCAAGGGCGCGGGTTTCCGGCAGCTCCCGGAGGGCCTTCAGGTCCCGCTGGTCCTGCCACCGGTTCTTGAGTTTTATCCCCAGAAGGGGCGGCCCGCCGCCCAGATCCCCGGCGGCCTCCAGGTTGATGAAGCTCCAGCCCAAATCGTACTCGTAGAAGCCGCACCGGAAGATGCCCCGCACCACGAACCGGAAGTCTTCCGCTTCCCGTCCGTCCCCCAGCAGGCCCGCTACGGACACGAGGGTTATCTCGTCCCCCACTTTGGCGGCCATGCGCCGCGCAAGTTCCGCGCCCAGAAGAATATCCCGATCTCCGGTTAGGGCAAAGGATCCGTCTTCAAAGTCGAGTTTCTCCGCCATTCCCCTGTCCCGCCGGAGGGCGTCCGGCGCGAGGCCCCGCACCACCGCCGCGTACTGGCCCCCTTGGAAGCCCTGTATGATGCCGTGGAATTCCCTGAAAGGAACCGCCGCGGCAACCGCGGGCAGTTCCGCGACCGCGGCTGCGGCGCGTGCTATCCTTTCTCCGTTTTCTCCGCGCATCGTTTTTTCCGCCTCTTCGGAGACTTCGGGCCCGTTCAGCGCTTTGATTTCTTCCAGCGGGATTTCCGCCCGAATATGGTACGACGAGATCTCCAGAATACTCTCGATAAAGCCCATCTGAAGCCCGTTCATCACGGCCAGTATGACAATCAGAGCCAGAACCCCGACCCCGATGCCGATGACCGCCTGTACCGAGGAGGGTGACCGGGACTTGGAAACATACCGGCAGGCTACGAAGGCTATCCACTTGAAACGCCGAAAAGGGGGCGGCCCGCTTGCGCGACCCCGGCTCCCCGCAGGATTATTCATAATGCCCCCAGTATACCGCCTCCCCGCTCCCCCCTGTCAACCGCCTCCGGCGGTTCCCTAAGCTTCTTGCAAAGCGCCTCGAAGCAGTCGAAGTCCGCTTAGACGCCCCAAAACTCCCATGCGCCGTCCCGAAACTCCCATGCGACAGGGTTCAAATTACAGCCTTACGCTTCCAGACTTAAGTCCAAAGCCTCTGACTCACGAGTTTCGTGCCGGTTCTAGCAAGTTCCGCGCCTAACCTCGCTCGCGCCGCGCCTTGGTAGCAGTCTTTGTCCGCTTAGGGCGCGGAGCGGTAAGCTGACAGTTGTTGTTCGGGGCCGGGCGCTTGAAACTTATGAAACAGCCGGAGGCTGGGGGTTGTGTTGACGGAATTTTTTGTGGTAAGATGCCAATCGCTTGTTTTAGGAGGGTTTTTGAAATTATGCTTATGAATAAGAAGCGGCGTATCAAACATGAGAACGTCGGGAATAC
>JAITHR010000292.1 GCA_031279895.1 Spirochaetaceae bacterium | reverse complement strand
ACGGCGCGAGAGCGTAGCCGCGCCTCAACAGCAGCCAGCGAAGTAACCGGACACGGTGTTGCACCATTCGGAAACAACAGGCGGCCTTGTTTGAAACAGCCGGAGGCTGGGCGGCCATGTTTGAAACAGCCGGAGGCTGCGGCCATGCTGTGCCACCCGCCGCCGGCGGGCGGAGACGGGTTGACGAAAGACGGGAAACATCTGATACTTTCTATGAAAAAATACCCCGGGACACGGGGAAATGTACGCTTGGGGAGTTTGTGGAAGACCGTCGCAAGACGGCAGCTGACGGAGAACCAAGAATCTCCCGCCTTTAGGCGCGGGGAGTTGTCGACAAAAAAACAGTGCTATAAAAAGCGGAGCGTTATACCATGTCCGATACCACACACGAAAAACTCCACCGTATCCGTCATTCGGTAAGCCATATTCTGGCGCAGGCGGTTACGCGGCTCTTTCCCGAAACCAAAGTCGCCATAGGCCCGGTGATTGAAAACGGGTTTTACTATGATTTCGACTTTGCCGCGCCGCTTGTCGCGGAAGACCTTCAGCGCATCGAGGCGGAGATGGCGTCTCTCATAGCGGAACAGCAGGATTTCGTCCGCGTTACGGTGGCTCGCGCCGAAGCGGAGGCGCGTTTTGCGGGCGAGCCTTTTAAGACGGAACTCATTCGGGAACTTGCGGAGGGCGCGGAGATTTCGGTGTACGAACAGCGGAACAGCGCCGGGGAAACGCTCTGGGCCGACCTCTGTCGGGGGCCTCATGTGGAGAACACCCGTGAGATTAACGCCGCCGCTTTCAGGCTTCAGAGCATCGCGGGCGCGTACTGGCGGGGGGACGAGGGGCGCGCCATGCTCACCAGAATATACGGGACCGCCTGGGAAAATCCCAAAGACCTCAGGGCGCACCTCGCGTTTCTTAAAGAGGTGGAGAAGCGGGACCACCGGCGGCTGGGGAAAGAGCTTGACCTCTATTCTATCCACGAGGAGGCGGGCGCGGGTCTTATCTACTGGCACCCGCACGGCGGGCGTATGCGGGTGGCTGTTGAAAACTTCTGGCGCTCGGAACACTGCCGGAACGGGTATGAAATCCTCTATACGCCCCACATCGGCAAGTCGTGGCTCTGGGAAACCTCCGGGCATCTGGGGTTTTACAAGGGCAATATGTACTCCCCTATGGAAATCGACAGGCAGGACTACATCATAAAGCCCATGAACTGCCCCTTTCATATCCTGATTTACAAAACCAGGGGGCGCAGTTACCGCGACCTGCCCCTGCGCTGGGCCGAGCTGGGAACCGTTTACCGGTACGAGCGGTCCGGCGTGCTTCACGGGCTTCTGCGGGTGCGCGGGTTCACCCAGGACGACGCGCATATCTTCTGTACGCCGGAGCAGATGGAAGAAGAGATTAGGGAAGTGCTGCGCTTCAGTCTCAGGATGTGGCGGGTCTTCGGCTTCAACGACATAAAGGCGTACCTTGCCACGAGGCCCGGGGAGTCCGTGGGGGAAAGCGCCCGCTGGGACGCGGCTATCGAGTCCCTGCGGAAGGCGGTAGACGCCGAGGGGCTTGTGTACGAGACTGACGAAGGGGGCGGCGCTTTCTACGGGCCCAAGATAGACCTCAAAATCAAAGACGCTTTGGGACGGGAATGGCAGATGACCACCATCCAGTTCGATTTCAACGAGCCGGAGCGGTTCGACATGACCTATGTTGACGCCGACGGCCAGCACAAACGCCCCTACATGATCCATCGGGCGCTTCTGGGGTCCCTTGAGCGGTTCTTCGGGGTGCTTATCGAGCATTTCGGCGGGGCTTTTCCCCTGTGGATAGCGCCGGAGCAGGTGGCGGTGATACCGGTGGCCGACGCATTCCGCGCTTACGCGGAACAGGTGGCTGCCGCGCTGCGGGCGCGGGACCTGCGGGTTGCGGCGGAACTGGACGACCGCCGGATGAACGCCAAAATACGGGACTGCCAGAACCGGAAGATACCCTATATGCTGGTGCTTGGCCAGCGGGAAGCGGATGAGGGGACCGTTTCCATACGGGCGCGGGACGGGAAACAGATTCCGGCCATGAAGACCGACGAGTTCGCCGCCTACGCGGAAGCAAAAGTCAAAAACCTTGACCTCACGCTCTAACATACGACATAAAACAGGAAGCGGAGCGCGCTATCCTTATGGAAAGAAGGAGAACATAGAAAAATGATACCGCGAAACCGGTGCGTACAGAACCTGAAGGCGGGCTATTTGTTTCCTGAAATCGCCCGCCGGCGCCGCGAGTTTGCCGCGTCCCACCCGGAGGCGCGGATTATCAGTCTGGGGGTGGGCAACACCACCGAGCCTATTCTCCCCCACACCAATAACGCGCTGGTAGAAGCGGCGCGGGCGCTCGGCACCGCCGCGGGCTACAGCGGGTACGCCGACGAGGGGCTTTTGTCCCTTCGGGAGCGGATTTCCGACGTGTTCTACGCCGGTCGTTTCGGGCCGGACGAGATTTTTATTTCCGACGGCGCGAAGTGCGACATAGGCCGCCTCCAGCTCCTCTTCGGCGCCCGGACGAATATCGCGGTGCAGGATCCGTCCTATCCGGTGTATGTGGACGGGTCGGTGCTTACCGGCGCCGCGGGGTCGGGAAACGGCGCGGGCTATCAGGGGATAACCTATCTTCCCTGTACCAGAGAGAACGGCTACTTTCCCGACCTCTCCCGTGTCCCGCCGGGGAGCCTTATCTATTTCTGTTCACCCAATAACCCCACCGGCGCCACGGCCACGCGGGAACAGCTTGGCGCGTTGGTCGGCGCGGCGCTGGACAAAGGCTGCCTTATTGTTTTTGACGGCGCGTACTGCGAATACATTCGGAACCCGCTCCTTCCCAAGAGTATTTTTGAGCTTGATGGGGCCGCTGCCTGCGCTGTTGAGGTCAATTCGTTTTCCAAGAGCGCCGGATTTACGGGCGTGCGTTTAGGCTGGACCGTGGTGCCGAAAGCTCTCCGTTACGCCGGCGGCGAAAGCGTGAACGACGACTGGGCGAGGCTGACCGCGACGGTCTTTAACGGGGCGTCCAACATCGCGCAGGCCGGCGGCCTTGGGGCCCTTGACGCCGAGGGGCGCAAGGAAACGCGGGCATTAACCGATTTCTATTTGGGAAACGCGGGCATTATCCGCGGCGCGCTCCAAAGCCTGGGGATTTCCTGTGCGGGCGGGGACAACTCGCCGTATATCTGGGCGTGTTTTCCCGGCAGGGACAGTTGGGAAGTGTTTGAAGAGGTGCTGGAAACCTGTCAGATTATCACGACTCCCGGATCCGGCTTCGGCCCGGCTGGGCAGTCTTTCATACGGTTTTCCGCCTTCGGCCACCGCGCTTGCGTGGAGGAAGCCTGCGCCCGGCTCCGCCGCACGGGTATTAAGCCGTAGCGCCGCCACCGCGCCGGCGGGTTACCATACCTTGACGGTCGGGGGTTTGATGATGGCGGCGGTTTCCCCTGATGGTTCGATGAGGAAGAAGCCGGACTTAAGCGCGAACTGCCGGGCAGATTCGCTTATGACCATGCCGGCCACCGCGCCGTAGTACCGCTTTGTGTCTCCGCAGTTGTCCGCGTAGTCCCGCAGAAACGCCAGCCGCTTAAGGTGATCTTTCACGTCTTTTATGGTCAGGGTATTTTTCACCTCCACCGCCATAACCGTTTTTTCGTTTTCAAGCAGTATATCCACTTCGGCGCCGAAAGCGCCGGTGTCTTTCAGATAGACAACCTGCGGGCTTGATTTGGTGAAGGTATGGCCGAGCGCTTTGAACTTGTCAACCAGACCGGCTTTCATAAGATGTTCCGCCATTTCCCCCAGCTTGTTGCCCAGTTTGCCAAGCGCCTGCTCCAGTTTTTTATGTTCTTTCTCCCGCTCCTTGCGCCACTTGGCATACTCTTCCTGAGACAGCCTGTATTTCTCCTCAGTCTGCGCCGCTAACTCTTTGAGTTGCCGGTCAGTCTCCGCCGCCTGCTCTTTGAGTTTCCGGTCGGTCTCCGCCGCCCGCTCTCTGAGTTGCCGGTCGGTCTCCGCCGTCTGCTCTTTGAGTTTCCGGTCGGTCTCCGCCGCCTGCTCTTTGAGCCGCTTGTCGGTCTCCGCTGACTGCGCCGCAAGCTCTTTGAGCCGCTTGTCAGTCTCCGCCGCCCGTGCCTCGGCCTGCGCCGCCAGTTCTTTGAACCGCTTGTCGGTCTCCGCCGCCTGCTCTTTGAGTTGCCTGTCAGTCTCCGCCGTCTGTGCTGCCAGCTCTTTAAGCAGCTTGTCGGTCTCCTTTTGTTGTTTGGCGTTTTCTTGAAGCGTTGCCCACACGTGTTCAAACGTCAATCCCATTATTGGTTCAGCCATGTTTCATGCCTCCTTGGTTTTCAGTATACGCTTTTTTCTCTACCGGCGGCGGCGCGTTTCCATTTACGCGCTTCGAGTCTGTCAAACCTTGCGTCCATACGTGCTTCGAGTCTGTCAAACATTGCGTTGAGATTGGCTTCGAGCCGGTCAAGGCGTGGAATGAGTTCTGCATTAAGCGCTTCGACGGTAGCTTGATACACGATGTTATACAAGTATTTTCGTAGTCCCATTGTTTTCTCCCTGGTTTTCAGTATACGTTTTTTCTCTACCGGCGGCGCCGTGTCAGCGCCGGCGGGTCAGGGGGCGGAACGGCGTCTGTCGGTACCGCGCCTCGCCTTCCAGGTTGCCGCGGATATTTGCCACTTCTTCTTTGACGGCGGCCATGCCTGTTTCCATCCTTTCCATGCGCGTTTCGAGTTTGTTCAGCCTTCCGTCAACGTGCGCTTCGTGTCT